>NZ_JAUYVJ010000005.1:0-174916 GCF_030689115.1 Psychrobium sp. 1_MG-2023
TCCCCCGAACGGTAAAGCCCAGACCTCAACGTTATGCTAGAAATAAAAATGCCGCTCACCTTAAGTGAACGGCATTAGGGCCAAGGCCCCTTTTTATAACATTACAGACAATGTCTAATCTTCAATTTCCATAGTCATCAGGGATGCATTACCACCTGCTGCGGTTGTATCAGTACTAATTGTCTTTTCAGTCACCATACGAAGGAAAAGGTTCTCATAAGAACTAGCCGTGATTAGTGGTAGAATTGCGCCGCTTCTTGCAGCTAACTTATCATTGATCAAATGCGTAAGGCTAGTTTTGTAGTCAACCACAGCGCCAGCTAATGATTGATGCGCTAGAATACCATTTAATTGTGATGTCTTAGCGATTTGGAAAATACCAGAGACCACACCAATTTTGGCAAAGGCATCACGGATAGCTTGTGCTTGAGCGAGATCTTCATCGTCAACAAGTGCGATAACGGTGTTACCAGCGGCCAATGCAGAGACAATTGACATAAACCAGAAATCAAAACTTGTATCTTTATCACGGATAACAGCTAAAGTGCCACGAGACTCAAGATAAAGTCGATTAGACTCACCTGTTGGCCCTGGTAATTCAAGCGGGTTTGTTAATTGTTTTTCTGCAGAAATTAGTAACGAGCTTGCCGATGCCAATGTGTCCTTTGCTTGAGCAGCTTGATTGATTCCTTGATTATTTGAAACATGTGCAAGCAACTGTCGTAATACCGAAATTCGTGTATTTACATCGCTGTATTGCCAACTATCTGCAACATCTTGTGCGCGATTAAGAACACCATCAATAATTGAATGATCACCACTATCTTTAGCAAAAAGCGTATTTAACGCAGCAACTTTCGCATCGTCAAAGCGCGGTACACTGCTCAGTGATTGCTCTTTAACCAAGCGCGTTAGATACATTGGCCCACCGGCCTTAGGGCCCGTACCAGATAATCCACGACCACCAAAGGGTTGAACACCAACAATAGCACCAATCATGTTACGATTAACATACACATTACCGGCACGCGATCGAGACGCTAAGTATTCAGCTTTTTGGTCGATACGAGTGTGAATACCCATCGTTAAACCAAAGCCAGTGCTGTTGACCTGATTGATAACATCATCAATCTTGTCACCTTTGAATCGAATGACGTGAACACATGGCCCGAATACTTCTTGTTTAAGAACAGATAAATCACTAATCTCATACAAACGAGGTGCAAAGAAAAAGTTTCCAGTCTCACCCATATCTGGGATTGGGCAGGTGTAATGTAATGTTGCTTTCCCTTCCAGGTACTTCACGTGGTCATTCAGTGCTGTCAGTGCCTTTTGATCAATAACAGGGCCGATATCTGTACTAAAGAACTCAGGATTACCAACATGTAGTTCTGTCATCGCACCTTTGATCATGGTGATAACTTTATCAGCAATTTCATCTTGAACAAATAAAACACGAAGCGCAGAACAACGCTGGCCTGCTGATTGGAAACCTGATGCAATCACATCATCAACAACTTGTTCTGGTAGTGCTGTAGAGTCAACGATCATACAGTTTTGACCACCAGTTTCAGCGATAAGTGGCACAGGGTCTCCACCTCGAGCAGCAAGATCTTGAGCAATTCGTGTACCAGTTTCTGTTGAACCAGTAAACATCACGGCTTGAACACGTAGATCTGGCACAATGACTCGACCCACTTGGCTACCACGGGCAATCACCGGTAATACAACGTTGTCAGGTAAACCGGCTTCTTTCATTAATTCAATTGCACGTAAAGCAATTAGACTGGTTTGTTCAGCTGGTTTAGCAACAACTGTGTTACCAGCAACAATCGCTGCTGCGACTTGACCTAAGAAGATAGCTAACGGGAAGTTCCATGGGCTAATACATAAAACAACACCGCGAGACTCTAATTGCGGGTCTTGCATCAGTTCTTGTGCACGTACAGCGTAATAACGGCAGAAATCTACTGCTTCACGAACTTCCGCAACACCATCGACAGGAACTTTGCCTGCTTCTTTGATACATAATGCGATTAACTCATCACGGTTCGCTTCAAGTAAATCAGCTGTTTTGTCTAAAACTTGTGCACGAACAGCAACATCAGTAGTTGACCACGTTTTAAAGGCTGTATCAGCATCTGCTACAAGCTGCGCCATACCTTCTGCATCAACATGGGTGATGTGGCCAATGATTTCGTCATGATTTGCAGGATTAGTTACGGCTTGTGAACCAGCAGGTAACTGCTCTTGAGTCAGGCGGTTACTTTCAAACCATTGGTCAAGATTGCCTTTCATTTCGGTTACTAGATCAACGTCTGTAAGGTCGATGCCTTTAGAGTTAGCACGCTCAGCACCATAGAGCTCAATAGGCATACTTATTTGTGGGTTATATTTATCCTTCCAAGCTTTAACCGTTTCAACAGGATCTGAAAGTAAAGACTCCACTGGAATATCTTCATCAACAATGTTGTTTACAAACGAGCTATTGGCACCATTCTCTAACAAACGACGAACTAAGTAAGCTAATAGATCTTCGTGAGCCCCTACCGGCGCATAAACTCGACATGGTACCTGATGGCCTTGAACAACTTGGTCATAGAGAGATTCTCCCATGCCATGAAGACGTTGGAACTCAAAACCAGATTTATCTTGATTAGCAATCTCAAGGATTGTTGCTACAGTATATGCATTATGAGTAGCAAATTGTGGGTAAATTGTATCGCGGTAACCTAGTAGCTTAATTGCACAAGCTTGGTAAGAAACATCAGTTGATGGTTTACGCGAAAACACCGGGAAATCTGGTAAACACTCTGTCTGCGAGATTTTAACTTCACTATCCCAGTATGCCCCTTTAACTAGACGTACCATCATTTGACGTTTGGCTTGTTCTGTTAAGTCACGAACCCAATCGATCACGAATATCGCACGTTTTTGATAAGCCTGAACAGCAATACCAAAACCATCCCAACCATCAAGATCACTGTCTAAGAAAACAGCTTCAATAACATCCATAGAAATATCTAAACGATCAGCTTCTTCAGCATCAACCGTAAAACCGATGTTATAGCCTTTAGCACGCATTGCTAAATCTTTCAAACGTGGGACTAACTCTTCAATGACACGGTCACGGTGACTGAATTCATAACGTGGGTGAATAGCTGAAAGTTTAATAGAAATACCAGGGCTCTTTTGTGGTCCACGACCATTTGCAGCTTGACCAATGGCGTCAATTGCACTGACGTACGCCGCGAAATAGCGATCGGCATCGCTCATGGTGCGAGCACCTTCACCAAGCATATCGTATGAGTATGTGTAGCCTTTAGATTCTTGCTCAACGGCACGCTCAACGGCTTCACCGATATTACGCCCCATCACAAATTGGGTACCCATAATTTTCATCGCATAACGCACGGCTTTACGAATAACAGGCTCACCTAAGCGGCCAACCGTACGTTTTAGTAGGTTAAACTGCAGTTTTTTCTGTTTATCGGTGTAGTTAACCAGCTTACCGGTCATTAACAAACCCCAAGATGAGGCATTGACAAAAATAGAGTCACTATTACCAATATGAGAGCTCCAATCGCCGTTCGCTAACTTATCGCGGATTAAGTTATCTGCCGTTACCTTATCTGGCACACGAAGCAACGCTTCGGCTAGACACATTAATACAACACCTTCTTCGGTTGATAATGCAAATTCATTGAGCAGTGCATCCACACCACCTTTACCGACTTGGTCCTTACGAATATTAACCACCATCTGACGTGCATTTTCCCAAGCACGGCTCTTAGCATCGACATCAATCTCAGCTAATGGTAAAAGGTGATTGATAATTGTATTTTCATTACAACGGTAATGATCTCGGATGGTTTGGCGAATTGAATTTGTCGTCGTTAATGTGCCATTAAATAACATGAGCGATCCTATTATTTATTATTAGAGGTAAATAAAGCTAATATTTAGCTTAGTCTATTTACACGGGATTTTTTAGTGCAGCAAGTTTACCCATTGGGCAGCAGAATGTGCTGGTTAAATACGAAGAAATACCGTAAATTATCGTGCCCAGCCATCATTAAACAGAATAATCTACTGATATTATGCAATCGACTAAAACTAAACCGCTAGATCGAATTGATCTAAGCATCCTTTCTACACTCCAAAAAAATGGCCGAATTTCGAATGTAAACCTTGCTAACGAGGTTGGGCTTAGCGCGAGTCCTTGTCTAGATCGGGTAAAACGCTTGGAGAATGAGGGCTACATTGAGCGATACGGCGCTAAATTAAATGCATCAAAGTTAAAATTTGGCATGTCAGCCTTTATTCAAATCACATTAGACCGCACCACCACTGAGCTTTTTGATAGTTTTCAAGCGGCTATTGCTGAGATAGACCAAGTGTGCGAATGTCACATGGTGGCAGGAGGCTTCGATTATCTGGTTAAGATTCGGATTGCTGATATGGAAGCTTATCGGCAAGTACTCGGAATGATTGTCGACATCCCAGGTGTTGCTAAAAATCACACCTATGTTGTGATTGAAGAAATTAAGCAAGACCATGGCTTACCGCTTAAGCTAACCTAATATCATCATTAACATGCTACAAGAAAGTATTTCGATTTTAGCATGTTACCTTTTAGTCTAAGATAGGTCGATATTGGCTAAATAGCCGTCTAAAAACCCTCTCCCTCTTAGATTAACAGTGGTATATTAACTAGATATTTTTTATAGAGTATTACTAAGCAATGAAATCTGAATTACGTGACAAATCCCGCGACGCCAAATTTGGTGTTTATTTTATCGGTACGACTCCACCTCGTGAAGGTGTACCATTAAACAAGGTTGAAGAGGTCGCCGATAAATTAGTGGCTCGTTTAGACAAAATCGACTTTGACGGACTGATTGTCTACGATATTCAAGATGAGAGTAGTCGCACCGAAGTCAAGCGCCCTTTCCCATTCAGTAAAACATTTGAGCCTTGTCATTACTCACAAATTTTAAACAATAAGACAAACAAGCCAATCATCACTTATAAAAGTGTTGCTCAGCGTGATAAAGCAGAGTTTACCCAGTGGTTAGATACTAGTTGGCAGCTTTATGGCGTCAGAGATATTGTTCTCGTCGGTAGCCCATCTGCTGATGGCCAACAAAAGCTATCACTACCAGAGGCGTATCAAGCACAACAAGAACACCATAAAAATTATTACTTAGGCGGTGTCACCATTGCAGAGCGTCACTCTAAAAAAGGTGATGAGCATTTGCGCATGCTTGAAAAAGATAAACAAGGCTGTGAATATTTCATCTCTCAAGCCGTCTATGACGCCGCCGCAACCATTGACATGTTAGCCAATTACGCCCGTGAATGCCGCGTCCAACAAATGCGACCACGTCGAATCATTCTAACATTCACCCCGTGTGGCAGTGAAAAAACTATGGATTTCATGGAATGGTTGGGTATTGCTATTCCAGATGCTACACGGTGGCGCATTTTAGAGTCAAAAGACCCACTCAATGAGTCCATTCAAATTTGCCGTAGTAATCTTAATCAGATTATTGAGGCTTGTATGTCACTTGATATCCCATTGGGTCTTAATATCGAGAGCTTGACTAACCGCAAAGAAGAAATAGATGCATCTATAAGGTTATATAAACTGTTAAAAGCGACGTTAGATTTAGCGCTAGCAGAGCGGGAACTTGTGAATGTTGAAGCGGAATTCAATAAAAAAGGTTCATAACATCGTTGGTCACTAGCTAGGTATCTATTTTGGGCTCAGGTATGAGCCCTTTTTGTTTAATGTAGGTATGTAACCACTCCATAAAATGCAGCTGATTACGCTTTTTCCAGACAACTCGTATCTTTCGCGTTACACAGTACGCCCAATATTTTAGTATCAGTCTCATCAAGCTCTTTGCCTAAAAGGTCTGAGGCAATGTCTCTCATGAGACGCTTATTAAATAACATAACCATTTCTAGATGCTTTAAGTTATCATAAGTTTGAACTTTTAAATTATCTGCAACGATGGACTCCCAATAACTACTTGGGGTAATGGCATCACCTGATGACACATAGACATTGGTTGTGATGGTGTTAACTTCAATTCCTCGGCGAAGGTTTAGGTCATTGGGCTGTATCTGTGACTTACGGTGCACAATGTCGACTGCTTTTTCTATAGTTTCTAGGTTGTGGGCGAGTGATTTGGTTGGCAACGATTGAAGCACAACCTGAACATAATAGTGAAAATACGATGATGATGTAGCTTTGGCAGCTAATCATACTGAACTCCTTTTCGGTATGATTTCTATAAATTCGTCTAAGCTATTAATACTATGACGATACCAATAGCTATTTGAATTAATAGCTGCTAATTCTTTTTGGGAATGTATTTAGCAGAAAGTTCCTCGATAGATAAGGGTTTATCAAAAAAGTACCCTTGAATAACGTCACAATTAAATTCGCGCAAACGCTCATATTGCTCACTCGTTTCAACCCCTTCTGCTACGACGCTCATGTGACCCGAAGACGCGATAAGAATAATCGATTTAACTAAAGACTCTGCTTGCTCATTAACGAGTAGTTTATCAATAAAGCTCCGATCGATCTTAATTTCACTGATCGGTAGCTCTGCAAGGTAACTGAGTGAAGAATAACCTGTACCAAAATCATCTAGTGACACATCAAAGCCATAATTGCGTAATTGCTCTATCACTGGTTTCGCCTTTTTAACATCAGCGATCAACACATTTTCAGTTATCTCTACCGTGATATAGGACGAGTTAAGCCCTGCTTTCTTAGCAAAATTTAAAACCGTGTTAGCAAAGTTGTCAGCAACTAGATGGTCAGGGGAAATATTGACTGATAATGTCACCGGGTTTTCATTATTCGCATTATAGTGACCAATATCGATACTTGCCTGCTCAAGAACAAACTCGCCAATTTGTTCGATAATGCCGATATCTTCTGCCAGTGGGATAAACTCGGCAGGTGAAATAAACCCTAAGCTTGG
This sequence comes from Psychrobium sp. 1_MG-2023, assembly GCF_030689115.1. Lineage (NCBI taxonomy): Bacteria > Pseudomonadati > Pseudomonadota > Gammaproteobacteria > Alteromonadales > Shewanellaceae > Psychrobium > Psychrobium sp. 1_MG-2023. Next base: position 7,005 of record NZ_JAUYVJ010000005.1, read on the forward strand.
GCTAACCCAGCGGATTAATGCCTCAACGCCAATGATCTGTTGACTTGCAGTACAGATTTGCGGTTGATACACCAAGGAAAATTCTTGATTAGTTATCGCTAAACGTAATTCCTCTTCAAGCTTAAAGTCACGTTTCACTTTGAGGTGAGTAACTTTATCATAAAATAAAAATTGTCCTTTTTGTTCAGCTTTAGACTTATAGAGAACAAGATCTGCTTTACTGATTAGCTTTTCAGCATCCTTGCCATCCTCGGGAAACATTGATACACCTATACTTCCGCTCGTATAAACTTGCTTGCCATCTAATGGAATAGCTTGACGGAAAACATCTTGTATTGCCTGCACTTTATGTTCAGCTTCTAATAATGATGAAAGCTTTGGAAAACAAAAAATAAACTCATCGCCACCAAATCGACAGACTGTATCACCCTCACCGATGACCTCACTAAAACGTTTACTAACATGTTCGAGTAATCGGTCTCCCATCGAGTGACCATAGTTATCGTTAACCTTTTTAAAGTCATCGATATCAACAAACATGACAGCTAACGATTGCCCCACTTGTTGTGACAATGCGATGCCGGTGTTAATTCTCTCGATGAGCGCAACACGGTTAGGTAATTGCGTTAAAGCATCATGGTGGGCCATATGAGTCAGCTTATTTTTTGTGGCTTCAAGCGCCTCAAAGTCTAGCTGAATTTTTCGTTGATAATTTTGAAAACGCAACGATATATTCTTAGAGATCAAGATAGACATTACGATCAAAATAAGTGAAACAAAGACGCTTATCGCGACAATTTTAATTAGCTCTTGTTGGTGACGTGCTTCAATAGTTATTTTTCTGTCGTCAATATATTCATTGATTTCTTGTAAGTAGGTCCCAGTGCCTATGGCCCACTGCCAGTCTTTGACCCCTTTTACAAAACTTGTTTTGTCCGACGGTTCCCCTGTTTCCGGCATGATTGAAGCGACGTAATTAATATAGCCCTCTCCACTACGCGCAACTTTAATGATTTCTTTAACTAACGGGAAACCTTTGGCATCGACAGCATTAAAACGGTTTAAGCCAACAAGATCTGTTTTGTAATGTGCTAAGTAATTACCTTTGAAATCCATGACGAAGAAGTAACCATTATCACCATATCGCATTTTTTGGATCTCTTTGAGTAACTCTTGCTTAATCTGAGACTCAAAATCAATTACGTACTCCCCCGTTCCAATAAACCAATTATAAGGGGCAAAGTATTTCGAATAACCTACTTTTTTGAACGAAGCTTGTTTATTATCAGGTTTAGGGAACCACCACGTATAAAAACCGGCCTGACGTTGATCCTTTGAGGCAGCTTCAGCTAAACCACGAATGATGTAGTTTCCCTTAACATCTTTCATATCCCAAAGGGCTTTGTTCTCAAGGGATGGTACTGTTGGGTGCATGACGTTCACACCATCCATAGTATAGATGAAGTAATAGCCGCGACCTTGATTGAATGAGACAGAGCGCAATGTATCATTAATCAGGGCTTTAACGACATGCTCTGGTCGGTGTTGATTATTATTGTAAATAGTTGACGCAATCGCGTGAGCTTGATTAATCCTCAGCTCCATACTCTGTTTAAGCTCAGACTCAGCGGCTTCTTTTCGAACTAAAATATGCTGATAAAGCTGACTGACTTGATTTTTAATTATTTGACGTTCAGTGGCCTCGAAATCCTCTTGCAATGATAAAAGATCAAAATCACTCATGGATTTATTCTCATGGATTACAATAACGTTGACAAGGATCGAGAAGAAGATGATTAAGGAGATAGGACCAAACTTAATTAAGCGTAATAAGTTTTTGTCGTTAGAATGTGTCATTAAACTAGTCTTTACTTAACTTATCAGAGATAAGTTTTTGTTTACAAAAAATGCCTTTGATTAGATTGTGACTTGCCTGACCACAAGGTGACAGCACAAATCACACCAACTAAAGGGATGGATATTAACACTAAATAAAGCCATCCTTGACTAAATAAAACAACGCCCGCAGAGAGTGAAGCAAAGCCCTGGACAATAAAAATGCTAAAGTCATTAAGCGACTGAACCTTAATTCTCTCTTCTGGCTGATATGACTTCTGAAGCATCAAAGTGCCCGTTAAGAAGAGAAAGTTCCAACCTAAACCAAGTAAAACCATTGTTAACCAATAGTGCATTACATCGTGGCCACTTAAAGCAAAGATTATCACAGATATGTAACAAAGACAGCCTAATCTCATCACATTCAAGAGTCCAACTTTTGCAACAAGCCAGCTGGCAAATAGTGACGGTAGATACATAGCGAGAATATGACTCTGAATAACCCACTTTGTGTCATGAAGACTATGCCCTGAGACTACACTCATACTTAACGGTGTTGCTGTCATGATATAGCTCATAAAAGCGTAAGCAATGACTCCGCAAGTTAACGCTATGATAAAGACGGGCTGAGATGTAATCGTCCCTAATGGCCGTCCACTATAATCGCTAGTGATATCTGGTACCGGATTAGGCTCAAGGAAGCACAACAAACACAGTCCACCAAATAGCATCAAGCTTAGCGCCATAAATGAACCCGCAAAGCCATGAGGAGAGGCAAGTGTGTTTTCGAAACTCGTGGCTAATTCAGGCCCCAAGATTGCGGCGAAAATGCCGCTGAACATTAATACGGACAAGGCTTTTGCTGACTGAGATTGATCCGTTAAACTTTCCAAGGCCGCAAAACGCATTTGTGCAACAAATGCCATGCTAAAACCAAGAAGTAATGACGCGATGCAAAAGATTTCAAAAGATGCCTTCTGCGCTGCAATCATAGCGGCTGTAGAGCCACATATACTCACTAACGTGCCGATGATTAAGCTTTTCTTGCGACCAAACAAGAGGGTTAATTTTGCCGCCGGAATAACTGCAAGTGCAACCCCTAAGATTAAAATCGTCACGGGTAAGGTTGCCAGTTCCTGTGAAGGCGCTATTTTATTTGATAGGAGTCCACCCACAAACACCATCAGCGATGTTGCGCTCATTGCAAGTGGCTGCACAAGAAACAACAGCCAAACATTTCTAGGAACAATAATGACCTTACTTGCAATAAACGCACTTAAACCGAGTAAAATAAAGGCGAACGTTAGTATTGTAGGCATTGCACTTTCTTATAAGAAAACGTTTAAAAACAAATACTACAACATTAGTATTAATAGGTATAGATATTATACCTATTACGCAAATTAAATAGTCTTCCAGCCTTTAAATACCAATTTTTGACCACTACCACCTGAAGGGTTACCCACAACTTTAGCTTTCGATAGTGCGGTATCGTAATGGAGTCCACCGTCACCGCTTACCGTGACCTTGTTCCCAAGCACAGACCCTTTAAATGCAACATCAGAGCTAATTGTTATGTCAGTTTTAGGTGCGTAAATGGCTGCATAAATTGACTCGGTGCCCCCTGTTATATCAATACCGGTGCCACTATAAGAACTGTATATAGAAAAAACCGGTTGCCCTGTGGTTGTGATTCCTTTAGCTGGTGTATAGACCTGAGCGCCACCGCCAATTTCAACAGCTCCTTTTATCACAAGGGTTAAACTCGAGTTATCAGGAATTGTCAACGAACTGCTACCACTCATCTTAAAGTTCCCTTTAACATACATCATAACATTTGCGCCGGGTGCAACTTTAAGGTGTCCTTTAATGGTGACATTGTCATAAGCTAAAAATTTATGATTGACACCAAGGAAATCAGCAGTCACTGGCGTAATGATTTTTGAAGGGCTACTTTGGCTACCGTTATTCAATGAGAAATCACCAATTGCATCACTAAGTAAGTAAATATCCCCTGTTCCGGAGCCACTGATAGTTAGATCCTTTGCATTATCAGCACTGGCGTCAACAGTTAGCACTTCAAATTCGATTGAATGAACATCACACGTTGAACCTGTTGTCTCAGTTGCTTCTGAATCATCGGTTGGTAATGCAACAACTTCTGCGACGTCAGGTAAATTTAGCGGGACTTCTTGAGCGTATGGAGATACGCCATAACCTAATGAGTGAGTGTAAAAGGTGCCGATGCCGTTATAACGTAAATCATCATTAGAGATCTGTGCACTCTCTTTCAAATGAACATTGCCCTTAGCCCTGACACCATTAGAAACTACCCCTCCAATTTGTGTATATTTACCATGAGTTTGTACACCGCCGCCAACAGTTAAGACACGAGTAAGGGTAACGTCTTGTTGTGACAAAATTGAGCCGGTAATTTTATTACCTGTAATGTTTACTATACCTCGAGACTTTAAGTTACCACCCAGTTTCGTCTCGTTAAGGGTCACCGTTCCGTTAGCGTGAATTGTTCCACCGACAGTACCACTTGACTGCTTATAATTACCACGTAAGGTCACGTTGCCATGAATATCACTACTGCTTGGTAGCGTGACATTACCATTTGCAAATACATCCCCATCAATCGTTGCACCACTTTTGAGAGCCAGACTGTGAGTGGCAAATACATCGCCCTCAATTGTTGATGCGCCTGATAAAGAAATTAGACCTGATGAAGTCACCGTTTTTACAACAGCCTCTTTGCCTTTATTAGTTGTAATATGATAGTCACCCAGCGCAGAGTTATAGCTATCAATTGAACCACTTGCACTGATATCGACACCTTCACAGCCTATAATCCCATCAGCAAAAGGTGAAGTTTTGCTTGAGGCAGAACCTTGTAACTCGAAAATGGCGTTAAGTTGACTCAGGCCTTCAAATCTAGAGCCCTTACTAGTCAACGTTAGCTCCGAGCCTGCGTGTGACAGATTAACTGCATAAGCTAAATCAGATAGCTGATGACCTTGCCCTGTTATGTTGCCGTGGGCATCCGTAGGTAGGGCAGCGACTAACTCCTGTATCGTACTGGTAGGGTTGGCACTAAGCGTTGTTGTCATACTATCCAGTGTATCAAAAACTCCCTTTTCAGCGAGTAGCCGAGCATTAATCTTTTTTTGAAAGTTCCCGGTGAGCCGCTCTTGAATAACGCTACTTTGTAATGAACTTAAAACTACAGTGCCAGCCATTAAGCTCATAATAAGGACAGAAACCAACGTATAGCCTTGCTGTTTAGTGTGCTTAGAGTTGCTTTGTATTAATATTTGTCTCATATTTATGGCCTCGTTGCATTCGTAAGGATGACACGCGTTAAAGCAACATCAATAGTAAATGGCGCATTAGCCCCTTGACCACTCGGCTCTCCCCCTGTTGCCAGCGGCGTCACAGTGATAGTGACTAACCTCCCGTTAATCGCAAAGGCTATAGCATCAATTCCTGTTAAAATTGTTATGGGACCAGCCCCTAAATCACAAGTTAAATTATTACCGTCGAGCGTGAATGTTTCAGTATAGGCAACCGCTTTTACTAGGCCATCACACGCCGTGGAGTTGGCCTCTTGCGATACGACGATAGAGTCAGGTCCAACCGTTGGTATCAGTGACGTTTGTTTCAAACTAGTACTATAAATTTGGGAAGAGAATCTAAGAACCTCTTGGGCATTTTCTAGGTTTTTGCTAATGCTCACCATGGACTTAACGGTCACGTAACTCATAGAAAGCCCAGTGACTATTAACGTACTCAGGAACATGGCTATTAGTAATTCAACTAACGTAAAACCACTCATTTTTTGCTGATTAACCATTACAACCTGCCTCTAACGTAGGGTAAGCGGCATTGAGTGAGACTTTATTATCAAGCCCGTCTGTCATTCGCTCATCTAACCAAGTTACCTCAACAGTAAAATCGGTATTGAATGCCCCTACAGCTAACCCGTTATATGTAATCGTATAAGCGGAATTCGCCGGTTTCAACGTATCAAGGAAAGTTGTGTCAACGGCTTGACGGCCGTCCTGAAGTTCACAGATCTTACTCCAGACACGTTCAATCGCATTATTGCCATGAATAATCGAAGCCGTATACATAAAACTATTAGTTGCAAATTGAAGAGTCTTAAGTTGAGCACCAGCCAAAGCGAGCAGTGCGATAGTTGAGACTAACAGAGTAATCAGCACTTCGATCAAGCTAAAGCCAAGCTGTGCGTTATTTGTTTTCATGGGCAAGTCCCCTGTGAAATTATTACGCTTTGACCACTTGGGTAGGTACAAAAACGATAATCCCCTGTCGAACTATCAAGGTCACTAATGACAAACTCGTTTGCTGAAGTTGTGCCGATCTTTGAAATACTTAAATTCGCTAACCCGGTAACCGTAACCCCTGTTGCAGGCTCGAACTCTAATAATGTTTTTTCTGATGCAAGGCCTAAATCTTGGAGTACGAGCCACTTGATGCCAGAAACATGGATGTTAATCGTTTCATCTCTTTTGACTGCTTCACTACGAGCAAACTTATAAACAGCATTAAGCTTATTGACGGTGGTCACTAGACGATCGTCTTTAACTTGTTTGACAAATGAAGGCATCGCTATGCTTGCAGCAATGGCAATAAGCGTTAAAACAATTAACAGCTCCACCAACGTATATCCATGTTGACGCTCGTTTCCAATCGGATCGCTATAAAGCATGTTTAAGACCAACAGTCGGTAACTGTAACCGTGGTGTTCCCAACGGTTTTCTTTGCGAGTTTACTGCCCTGATGGTTGATAGTAAGAGCGCCACATCGATCACCAGACTGTATAGAAGATGAGATAGGCTTAGCAGCAAGGACAAATGTTGCCGAGTCATTGGTCGCACCGGGTGTTGCTTGTGCTGCCACTGATGGCGTGTAGGTAAAAGAGTATTGTTCTGTCGAAGAAACAGTGAAAGTATCAGGGTAGCCACCTAGTCTGGTGTATTGGCGCTCTAAACGTTGTACTTGTTGTAATAAGGTTTGTTGAACATCAAGACGATTAGCTTGTTGTACGTGGCTCTTGTAACTTGGAATAGCGACCGTTAATAAAATCGCAATGATAGCTACCACTATTAATAGTTCGATAAGTGTAAAACCACGTTCATTTTTAAACATAACTGTCTCCTATATTCGATTTGACGAATTTATATGACAGCGGTATCAGTGTCAATTAATCACATTGAGTTACGTGATAACGATAAAATAAATAGATTGTCTTATTGTGTTAATGTGACGCCCGACACGATGTTCAGAAAACTCAACAAACCATATGGAATAATATATTTCATATAATTCTAAAAACGAACATGATCTATGACAGTGAAAACTGAACGTGGTATTTACATTTCATTAAACTAGACGATGGGCTGAACGTTATTGATACTTAAGTATGAGGCGGTAAATGTATGTCTAAGACTAGCTCAACCAAATGTCTTTAACGTTATTAGAATACAGGTTTTCTGCTTCACATTAATTCGTAAGGCGTACAGTTCCATTTATTGTTGAAATTCTAATACCAGAATTCGGATTAGACACCATCATAATTAACTAGATAAATATGGAGCAGCCCATCAGGCTGTAAAGCTTCTTATTAGTGAGCAAAGGTAGAAGACCTTAGAAGTGAGAGTGATAATATTACTGATTGCAAAAAAATTATTTACAGGCGCATCGCTATTTCAGCACCGTCAAATAACCCTTGTCGATGCAGAAACAGCGGTGTTATGCGTTAATTATTTTTAAGTACAATACTACGTTGCTCTTTCTTGGGTAAGTTACTAACCACTAAATTGAACGAGTTATCAATCATTCGCTCAATTTCGCCAGTTGGTATACTGCCGTCAATGATTACTGTATTCCACAAACGTTTATTCATATGATAGCCTGGGATAATACTCTCAAAGATATCACGAAGCGCTAATGCTTCATCAGGGTCGCATTTAAGATTGAGCCACCAAGGTTGCTCTGTCTTAGTATCCTTACCTTTCCCTCTTGATAAAGTGGCAAACATCTTGTGTTTTACTTTAAAGACCATCACCTCTTCGCCAAATGGGAAGTCGAGCACAGCAAATGGTTTATTTAGCAAGTACGCTTTAAGATGGTTTTGACTAAGCATTGCGTAATCGCCCCTCTAACTCATTAATTTTTTCTTTAAGTTGAACGATATGCGCTTCAAGCTCTTTGATTTTTGTTGCATCGCAATGGGGTGCTGTTTGATCTGTTTTGTTCGGCTGCTCATCGATTGCTTGATAAAAAAGTTGTTCGAACCTGTTATCTCTCTGACCTGGCTGTCGCTCAAGTTTTCGAACAATGCAACTTCCGTTGTAGTGACAAAGGCTCTCTAAACAAGCCTCGACCTCAGCTAAATGACTAAAAGTCGATAAACGATTAGTTCTTGTCTTTAATTCTCCTGCACTTTGTTTTCCACGTAACAGTAATACACAAAGAACAGCCTTTTGTTGCTCGGTAAGTTTGAGGTCACTAAACTCAGTGTTGCAGAAACGGTGCTTATATTTGATAACACGACTACCAAAACCTGTTTGTTCACTCACCAAATGCATTGCAATTAACTGCTCAATCGTTTCTTTAACCTCTGATTCACTTAATGTCATTACAGGTTCACGATTACTTTTTTGATTACATGCCGTCATTAACCCATTTATCGACATCGGGTATTGATCAGGTGTGGTGACCTCTTTCTCTAATAATACACCGATAACACGAGCTTGGGTGTTTGTTAGGCTAAGCATAAATCTCCTTGATGCTGATAAAATTTGTTTGAATGGCTTAATAACGATGGGTCCGTGTGAACGTTCACATCACTATAATCTTAATGCTAATATAATACATAAAACTTTGATGTAGAATAGTTAACATATATTTAGACAAGGAAGCACCATGTTCGTCAGTAATGATTCCACCGCAGGAACAGTTAAGCGCTTTATGTTTTTAATAACATTATGCTTGATCCCAATAGTCGTTTCTGTCTCTATTTATGAACATGCCGCCTACAAACAGTATCAAAGCCACAAAGACAATCAAATCCGCCAACAATTATTAATTTACCGCACAAACATAGAAAGTATAATCACTCAAAACTTAATGCTTGCCCAAGGGCTTGCCGATTACATTGCGATCAAACCCGATATTTCACAAGTGGAATTTGAGGAGTATGTCACTAGGTTGTTATCAAAAGATAATCAAATAAGTCACTTTGGCGCTGCACGTAATTTAATAATAAGTCATATTTATCCAGTAAAAGGCAATCAAGCGGCTTTGGGCTTAGATTATAGAGACAACAAACAGCAATTTAAAACAGTCTCTCAAGCAGTGACCCTAAACCAAACAATCATTGCTGGTCCATTAGAATTGGTTCAGGGGGGAATTGGTTTGATCGGCCGTATCCCAATAAAAACAATAAATGAAGACTGGGGGGTATTGTCTGTAGTACTCAACCTGCAATCGATTTTGATAAAATCAAACATAGAAAGTCCGTCTATTAATGTCGCCATCCGTGGCAAAGATGGTGCTGGCGTACTGGGTGATACATTTCACGGAACAGCTCTATTATTCGCTCAAAGTGACTTAGTAGAAACAATCAAACTGCCCTACGGTGAATGGCAAATCGTTGGACAGGCCTCTGAAAATTGGCCCAGATATAAAACTCACCCACTTGTTTGGTTAATTACTATCACCTTAATCATCCTGTGCTTCATACTGATTATTCAACGCGTACGAACCCAGCGGGTCTATTATCACTCTCTTGCGATGAAGTTGCGCTCAGAAAAGAAATTTAGAGCATTTTTCACTAACCATACTGCGCCGATGCTTATTATAAAGCCAGGTGGTGAAATTACCGGTGCCAACGATGCCGCAGCTTCACTATACGATTACGACAAGAGTCAGCTAACTCAGTTAAATATTTCTCAGTTACATACCTTTAGTAATCAACAATCGGCTTTATTTCTAGGACCCAATAACAATCTATCTATCCCTACGTTCACCGCAAGTCGTCAATGCCGTGATGGTTCAGTAAAACAGATTCAAATAAACTCTGCGCCGATATATTTTGAAGGTCAGAAACTGTATTTCACTATTCTGAGCGACATTACCGAACGGTTTGAATTGGAAAGAAAGCTAAAATTAGACGCGCAAGTTTTTGAATATTCCCAAGAAGGCATATTGATCACAGATCATAATAAAAAAATAATATCTATCAATAAGGCTTATACGGAAATAACGGGCTATCAACTCAGCGATGTATTTGGCAAAACTCCACCAATGCTCACTTCAGGTATTCATGATGAATTATTTTACAAAAAAATTTTTGAACAATTGGCCAATAAAGGTTTTTGGAAAGGAGAGATCAAGAATCGTAAAGCAAATGGTGCTATCTTTTCAAAGCTATTATCCATCAGCAAAGTAAACAACGATCAAGGAGAAACGGTTAATTACGTCATAGTTTTTTCGGATATCACCAAACTAAAACAATCCGAAAAGCATCTTGATCAGCTTGCACATTATGATACGTTGACAGGCTTGCCTAATCGCAATTTATTAAAATCACGCCTTCATCATGCAATCAAAAATGCGAAACGACTGAACACCAAAGTTGCGGTAATGTTTCTAGACCTAGATCGTTTTAAAATAATTAACGATAGCTTAGGTCACATGGCTGGAGATGAATTATTACGCCATGCTTCGACTAGATTGGTACAGCAAATCCGAGAAACAGATACGTTAGCTCGTATTGGTGGCGATGAATTTGTTGTGCTTTTAGAGAATGTTAATTGCCCGGATCGATTAAGCAACATTGCAGATAAATTAATTAATGAGTTAAATAAACCTTTTATTATTGCTGAAGATCAAGAAGTGTATATTGGCGCATCAATCGGTTTAAGTACCTACCCAGGTGATGCCACAGAGCCTGAGCAATTAGTGTCTTATGCTGACGCGGCGATGTATAAAGCAAAGCAAATGGGTCGTAACTCTTTTTATCGCTATACGCCTCAAATCACCTATATAGCCAATGAAAAACTCAGGCTATCTACAGAAATCAAGAATGCACTAATTTGTAATCAATTCGTTTTATTTTATCAACCACAAATCAACCTAGCGTCTACGCGTATCATTGGTGCGGAAGCATTGATACGTTGGAAGCACCCGATTGATGGCATTATTACACCAGATAGGTTCATTGATATCGCAGAAGATGCTGGCGTGATTCATCAATTAACCTTATGGGTTATTGAGCAAGCCTGTATTCAGTTAAATCGCTGGCAAAAAAACTTTGCTGATTTAACTATCTCTGTAAATATATCAGCAAACGATTTTACCAATATTCATTTTGTCAGTGAGGTAGAAGCTATCCTAGATAAATTTTCAGCGATCAGAGCAGAACAGTTAGAGTTTGAAATAGTAGAAAACGTTATCATGGAAAATATTGGTGATGCAGTCTCAATGTTGGAACAGTTTAGAAGTATGGGCATCAGTGTAGCTATCGATGACTTTGGTACCGGCTATTCTTCACTTTCATATTTGCGGAACTTACCAGCAGATAAACTAAAGATTGATCGCAGCTTTATTCAAGATATCGAACCTGATGGTACAGGAGCTGAAATAGTGCTATCAGCGATTGGTCTAGCGAAGAACTTCCATTTAGAACTCGTTGCTGAAGGGGTTGAATTACAACACCAAGCTGACTTTTTAAAACAACAAGGCTGTCAAACGGTTCAAGGTTACTTATTCGGAAAACCAACAGCGATTGAAGAATTCGAAAGGCACGTCTTACATGACAAAAGAGGTAGCGTTAAACAATAAAAAGCGACTTCTAGAGTCGCTTTTTATAAGAATAGATGGCGGTGAAGGAGGGATTCGAACCCTCGATACGTTTCCGTATACACACTTTCCAGGCGTGCTCCTTCGGCCACTCGGACACTTCACCTAAGAATCAATCGGAATTGATAATGGCGCTAGTCTAGGCTAAACGCCAAATTAAAGCAATGCTTGAATAATCAAGTGATTATTTATCAAGCATTTCCTTTTACTTTCATCTTTAATTCTGCTGCAAAATCTAACATACGACGTAGTGGAACTAATGCGCCTTCGCGTAATGATTCATCAACGAAGATTTCATGCTCGACAGGGTTAGGGTTAGTTAATGCATTTTCAATCGCTGCTAAGCCATTCATTGCCATCCAAGGACAGTTAGCACAAGAACGACATGTCGCGCCCTCACCTGCTGTTGGCGCTGCAATAAAAGTTTTATTTGGCATTAACTGCTTCATCTTATAAAAGATACCGCGATCGGTAGCAACGATAAATGTTTCTTTATCTGAGTCTTGTGCTGCTTTAATTAACTGGCTTGTTGAACCCACAGAATCTGCTAATGCAACAATCTCAGCAGGCGACTCAGGGTGAACCAATACTTGTGCTTCTGGGTAGACAGCTTGCATATCTTTTAGCGCTTTAGTTTTAAATTCATCATGAACAATACAATCACCCTGCCACAACAGCATGTCGGCACCTGTTTCACGTTGAATGTATCCACCTAAATGTCTATCTGGGCCCCAGATAATCTTTTTCCCTTGTTCATCAAGATGCTCGACAATTTCAAGAGCGATGCTTGAAGTGACGATCCAGTCAGCACGCTTTTTAACGGCCGCTGAAGTATTCGCATAAACGACAACGGTACGATCAGGGTGTTGATCACAAAAAGCACTAAATTCATCAATAGGACAACCGACATCCAACGAACACGTCGCTTCAAGTGTTGGCATTAATACCGTTTTTTCAGGGCTAAGAATCTTGGAGGTTTCCCCCATAAATTTAACACCGGCAACGATTAACTTATCAGCAGGGTGTTCTGCACCAAAACGAGCCATCTCTAACGAGTCAGAAACACAACCGCCAGTTTCTTCGGCTAGCGCTTGGATTTCAGGATCGGTGTAATAATGCGCAACTAGTACAGCGTTTTGCTCTTTAAGTAAACGTTTAATATTCTCACGATATTTTGCCGTTTGGTCTTGCGATAAAGGAACGGGTTTCGCTGGGAACGGATAATCTAATTCGCGCTTTTCTGGAATATCTAACATTGCTTTACTACCTAACTGGCTTACACATAATTATTTGCGCCCGATTATAATCGAAAGCGATCCAAATGGTAATAACCCAATAGTGCAAAATTAGCCGAATCTAAGTATTTACTATTAAAACAATGTATAGCTTATACTTTTTTTATCTAATTAGACCACTATATTCCTTGGTTTTGTTTGAACTTTGTTGCAAAGACGTTGTAAACTCGGGACAACTAGTTAAAAAGTAGGTAGGAAGAACATGTCAGACAACTATAAAATATTGATTGCCGATGACCATCCGTTATTTCGCAATGCGCTACGTCAAGCACTAGAGTCGGCTTATCCTGACACGCAATGGCTGGAAGCCGAGTCTGCAGATTCTTTGCAGGCAGTACTAGAAGATGATAATCAACTTGATTTAGTTATCTTAGATTTACAAATGCCAGGTTCACACGGGTATTCAACCCTGATTCATTTACGTAGTCACTTTCCAACTATTCCTGTTGTGGTTATTTCAGCTCATGAAGATAATAATACCATCGCAAAATCTATGCATTACGGTAGCTGTGGATTTATTCCTAAATCTACATCGATGGAAAAGTTAGCAGATGCTTTAGATCAAATCTTACAGGGTGAAACGTGGATCCCTGAAGGTATCGATCTTTCAGAGAAGAATGTGTCTAGTGAAGGCGACTTTGCAAACCGCCTTTCTGAGTTAACTCCTCAACAATATAAAGTATTGCAAATGTTTGGTGAAGGCTTACTCAACAAACAAATTGCCTACGATTTAGATGTATCAGAAGCGACGATTAAAGCTCACGCAACGGCTATCTTTAGAAAGCTAAATGTACGTAATCGCACACAAGCGGTAATTGCTTTATCTCAATTAGAAGTGACGCATCAACCACCTGAATAGGTTTTACCTGTTCAGTAAAAAGGGTTGCCAAGGCAACCCTTTTTTATGCACTAACATTTATACCAACTCGCACCTATTGGCTATAAGACTGCCAAATAAATACAGACAGCCTATCGGGTCGTTAAATCAAACCTGATATCACTGCACGCAGCGCTGCAGGACGAACCATTTTCGCCATGTATCGATAGTTTTTAGACTCGACTTCTTCAACCAATTCCTTGCGTGTATCAGCTGTGATCAAGACACCCGGAATTTGATGTTGATATTTTTCACGCAATGCTTCCATTGCATCTAACCCCGTTTTATCATCGTCTAGATGAAAGTCTGCTAGCATTACATCGGGCAGCTCACCAGACTCTTCAATTAAAGTGATCGCATGTTCTAAGCTCTCGGCAAGTAAGACCTCACATTTCCATCGTTGAAGTAACAAATCGAGACCAACTAGAATTTTTTCTTCGTTATCGATACATAAAACTTTGACCCCTGCAAGCTGAGTATTACCAAGGCTGGCCAAAGGTTTGGCCGCCTGTGGTTTATAATTCTTAACAATGGGAACAGTGATGGCAAATACAGACCCTCTATCAACTTCTGATCGTAAACTTAATTCATGCCCCAAGACTTTACTGATTCGATCGGCGATGGCTAAGCCCAACCCTAAGCCATTGCGATCGTAGACCGAGCTATTCTCCAATCGCTGAAACTCACAAAAGATTTCTTTAACTTTATCCTGTGGAATCCCCTTACCCTGATCCCACACTTCAATACGAATTGTGTTTCCAACATGACGACAGCCAAGTAACACTTTACCGCCACTGCCATATCGAAAAGCGTTGGTCAGGAAATTCTGAACAATTCGGCGTAGTAAGTTGATATCACTATGTACAACAGCAGAAGAGGAAACAGTTTTAAACGAGACAGAATAATCAGCAGCCATAGCACCGAATTCAGCATCAAAATTATTTAATAATTCAGACACCGCAAAGTCACCGACATTAACTTCGATGGCATCAGATTCCAACTTAGAAATATCGAGTAAATCAGCAAGTAACTGCCCAGAAGCTTTTAAAGAGTCAGCAATGTGACGAACCGTTTCTTGAACCTGAGGCTCCGCGCTTTCGTGTTGTAGCAATGAGGCGGTAAATAACCGAGCGGCATTAAGTGGTTGCATCAAGTCATGACCGATCGCGGCCATAAAACGTGTTTTACTCAGATTAACTTGATCGACTTTAGCTTTCGCATCAGTAAGATTCTCATTAGCAAGTTCCAACTCCATGGTTCTGGCTAATACACGGGCTTCTAATTCTTCTTTGGCACGCACAAGTTCCCGCTCAACTTCACGGTATTGTGTAATGTCAGAAAAAGTTGTCACAAAACCACCGTTAGGCATAGGGTTTCCTTGCATCTTAATTACCTTACCATCGGGGCGGGTACGCTCGAAATAATAAGAAATTCCTTGCTTGACTCGCTCCATGCGTCGGGATACATGATCTTCAACGTTCCCCTCGCCACAAAAACCGCGCAGTGAATTAAATCGAATAAGTTCGGCAATAGGCTTGCCCACTTCCAGAAAGCCCGGTGGATAATTAAATAGATCTGCATACCGTTGATTCCATGCCATCAAGTTATGGTGCTCATCAATCACACTCATACCCTCGCTGGCATGTTCAATCGCGCTTTGCATTAGCTTCTGACTGGTTAGTATTTTAGATGAGGCTTCATCAATTAACTCGACTAAGTCATCCAGTGGCATATCACGCCCTTCTAGAACAGAGTGCATGACAAGGGATGCGGAGGACGTACCAATGACGGAAGAAAGTAACAGTTCAGTGTGGTCAATAAAAGCAGTTCCAGCGGCCTTATTCCAGTTATAATGGCCTTGATACTTCCCATCAAAGGCATGGTAACTATCTAAAGCACGTTCCCTGCCAATAAAACGACTGGCAAGCATTAACAGCTCTTGTTCAGAAACTGCAGCGCCCTTCACTGCCTTTTCATGGGTTAACCTGTCAACAAACACACCCGCTTGCATACGTTCGCGTACGCTTGATCGGAAAATCAGAGAGCCCCAAATATAAAACATGCAATTAACGGCTAAACTGACAAAAATCCAGTTGTAACTTGGTTGAATTTCACTAAGCCATTCCATCGAATGTAATAAATCAATATTCCCTTTCATTGGCTTGAATAAAGTGTAGAACCAAATAAATAAACCAACAACTAAACCAATATACACCCCTTTTCTGTTACCGTGCTTCCAATAAACGGCACCAATTAAACCCGGCAAGATCTGAATAAACACACCAAAAGAAATTTGCCCTAAATTAGCTAGTGAGTTTTGATAGGAAACATTGTTATAAAACAGCCACCCAAGACCAAGCACAATTAAAATAACTAAACGCCGAATATTGAGGATCTTTCTGCTAAATTGACTAAAGCTCCCTTGTTCTATACTGCCAGTTCTTAACAAAAGGGGCACAACCCATTCATTGCTTACCATAATAGATATAGTGAGTGCAGCAACAATCACCATACCTGTCGCAGCCGAAACAGCACCTAAAAAGCCAAGAAAGGCGGTGTTTTCAAAACCAAGTGCCAACGGTAAAGAGATAACATAAGTATCAGCAGAAATACTTGGATCGAGAATCAATTTTCCCGCAAGGGCTATTGGCAAAACAAACAGACCAGCTAGAAACAGATAGGTAGGAAAAACCCAGCGACTCTTTTTAAGCTCTTCTTCATTATCTGACTCGACCATCATGGTATGGAATTCACGTGGCATACAAAGGAATGCAGCCATCATGACCACTGTTTGTGCAAATAGAGAAGACCATGAATATAAATTACTCTCATGGTTAATAAGGTTGTTGTCTTTCGCTTGATTCCAAATGTCAGTAAAACCATCAAAGTGAACATAACAAACAACAAAACCAATCAACAAGAAAGCCACAAGCTTGACCACAGATTCAAAAGCGATAGCCAACATCAGCCCTGGATGATGCTCAGTAGCATCTAGCTTGCGAGTACCAAATAAAATCGTAAAAATGGCCAGAATAAACGCAATACCGAGTCCGACTAGCCAAGGTTCTTCAGTGGTTTGTGTATCAAAAATGTAAAAAGTATTGACGATTGCTTTTAATTGAAGCGCAAAATATGGCAACGTCCCAATAACAGCGATTAGCGTAATAATTGCGGCTAACGCTTGTGATTTACCATAACGAGAAGCGATAAAGTCGGCAATTGATGTAATACGTTGTTCGCGTGTTATTTTTAAAATCCGGGTTAACAACGGAAAGCAGAAAATAAACAGTAAAATGGGTGCAGCATAAATAGGGATATATGAGAGAAGGCTATCGGCTGACATCCCTACCGTACCCAGAAAACTCCATGATGAACAGTAAACCGCTAAAGATAAACCATAAATCATATTCTTGGTGTTACGTTTAAATGCGTTGAAGTGACGATCACCAAGCCAAGCAACAACAAACAGTAAGCCCATGTAGCCTATTGAGATCAGCACTAATAAAGCACTACTTTCCATACTAAGTCCTATGCCCATAAATAGAGATTCGGCTTATCTTAACCAACAATTAACAAAATGTCGCTGTTCGTATGTGGTTTAAAACCTGATAAATAATAAAGATTATTATGTTTTAACCCTAACGTATAATATTTAACCACTTTGCACCAGTAACAAATTGAAATTACACTATTTTATGTATTACTATTGAGTATCTTTATAAGTGTTTGCTTGTCTTTTAGACACAATATACCAATGTCTAATAGCAGCGAATCACCACAAAATTGATACTTTGAACAATAAATAATAAGAAAGGAACAACCATGACTACAACGGATCTATTTCCTGTATCAGGCGAGTTTGAACAAAATGCGCTGGTAAACAACACTCAATACGAAGCAATGTATCAAGAATCTATTTCTAACCCAGAAGCATTCTGGGGTGAACATGGTAAACGTATCGACTGGATCAAACCTTACACACAAGTTAAAAACACCAACTTTGCTGCTCCAAACGTTGACATTCAATGGTTCAAGGACGGTACTCTTAATGCCTCAGTTAGTTGTCTAGATCGTCACCTTGAAAAAAATGGCGATGACGTAGCAATTATTTGGGAAGGCGATGACGCAAAAGATCAACGTAAAATTACTTACCGCGAGCTTCACGCTGAAGTATGTAAGTTTGCCAATGCCCTTAAATCTAAAGGCGTGAAACGTGGTGATGTTGTTTCTATTTACATGCCTATGGTTCCAGAAGCAGCCGTAGCGATGCTAGCCTGTGCTCGTATTGGTGCTGTTCACTCAGTTATTTTCGGCGGTTTCTCTTCAGAGTCTATTTCTTCTCGTGTAATCGATGGTAACGCAAAAGTTATTATTACCGCTGACGAAGGCCCACGTGGTGGTCGTTTCGTACCTCTTAAAGGCAATATCGATGAAGCACTAAACAACCCAAATGTAACTTGTGTTGAAACTGTAATCGTTCTTCAACGTACTGGTGGCGACGTTGACTGGGTTGAAGGTCGTGATGTTTGGTGGCACGAAGCAACAGCTGCAGAGTCAGCTGAGTGTGCTCCTGAAGAAATGAATGCAGAAGACCCACTATTTATTCTTTACACATCAGGTTCTACTGGTACGCCAAAAGGTGTATTACACACTACTGGTGGTTACATGGTTTATGCGTCAATGACTCATGAATATGTTTTCGACTACAAAAAAGGCGACGTTTACTGGTGTACAGCCGATGTAGGTTGGATCACAGGTCACAGCTACATGGTATATGGTCCATTAGCAAATGGTGCAACTACCGTAATTCATGAAGGTGTACCTAACTACCCTAGCCCATCACGTCTAGGTGAAATCGTTGATCGTTATAATGTTAATCAACTTTACACAGCGCCAACATTAATTCGTGCATTAATGGCTAAAGGTACTGAGTTCTTCGATAGCTTCGACGGTAGTTCATTACGTGTTCTTGGTAGTGTTGGTGAGCCGATTAACCCTGAAGCATGGCGCTGGTACAACGACGTTATCGGTAAAGGTAACAGCCCTATCGTTGATACTTGGTGGCAAACAGAAACTGGTGGTATCTTAATTACTCCACTTCCTGGTGCAACTGCAACTAAACCTGGCTCAGCAACACGTCCATTCTTCGGTGTACAACCAGCACTTGTCGATGCTGAAGGTAACGTAATCGAAGGCCCTGGTGAAGGTTCTCTTGTTATCACTGACAGCTGGCCTGGTCAAATGCGTAGTGTTTACGGTGATCACGAGCGCTTCATGATGACTTACTTCCAAACGTTCCATAACATGTACACCACTGGTGACGGCGCACGTCGTGATGAAGATGGTTACTACTGGATCACTGGTCGTGTGGATGACGTAATCAACGTTGCTGGTCACCGTATGGGAACTGCTGAAGTTGAGAGCTCATTAGTTGGTCACGAACAAGTTGCTGAAGCAGCAGTTGTTGGTTACCCGCATGACATCAAAGGTCAAGGTATCTACGCATACGTTACTCTAAACGATGATGTTGAAGAGACTGAAGAATTACGCCGTGAGTTAGTATTATGGGTACGTAAAGACCTTGGCGCTATCGCAGCACCTGATATGATTCAATGGGCACCAGGTCTTCCTAAGACTCGTTCAGGTAAGATTATGCGTCGTGTATTACGTAAGATTGCAGCAAATGAGATTGGTGAATTAGGCGATTCGTCTACACTCGCTGACCCATCGGTAATCGATACACTTATTGGTAACCGTCAAAACAAATAGTTTGTTGACTCAGCCATGATAAAAGGCAGCTTCGGCTGCCTTTTTTATTATGTAAGCTCGCAATACCCTTCATTTACTAGGTTGTTAACGAATCACGGCCACAGCATCACTTGTAATCGATGAGCTATGTACAAGGCAAACCCAGTTGTAAAAGCCTAATGCGGTCTTTAGCAGTAGCTAATACATATAGAGAATAGAACAATGTAATCCATCTCAACACTACACAAAATTGTTTACAGGATCGCTTTCAACCAATACCTTGCCTCTAAGACTTTTAATGTTAATTTTGAACGACTGTCCTTGTTAGTCTCTTGTTTGAGACAAAGGCCAACTGAGTATCAATTTTGCACCGCCAAGAGAAGAATCAGACAAGTTTACTTCCCCGTTATGCCATTGCATGATCTGTTTCACAATAGCTAAACCTAAGCCGTGACCACCATTACCACCACGCTGCTCATTACCTATTTGTGCAAAAGGAGTAAATACTTTCTCCCATTCACTTGACGGTATACCACAACCATCATCTTCGACTGATATAGCATAGCCTAGCTCATCTTGATAAAAGTGAATTGAAACCTTTGAAGTGGCATAGCGACTTGCGTTGGCAATGAGGTTATTTATAGCTCTGATCATCGCCCTTTTGTCTATATAGATTGATTGTTCTAATAAAGGTGTATCAACTTCCAATTCAATTGATATATCACTCCTTTCTAGGGAAAAACAATCCACTTCATATTGAATTGTTTTTGCTAATGGTGTCATCGCAAAATTAGTCAAATCAGCTGAACTTGTGTATCTAGATAAAATAAGCGTTTGATTTATCAACTGATCCAAATCATCGATACTTTTGTCAATAGCATCAAAATATGTCGATTTTTCTTCTGCTGGTGTATCATCAGATTTTATCATTTCAAATGAAAATCGCATTCTATACAAGGGAGTTCGTAAATCATGTGCAATGGCGCGAGTCAGCTGCTTTTGACTTGAAAACAGTCCTTCTATTTTATCTGCCATTTTATTGAACGACGCTGCTAGATTAAACACCGTGGATTTTTCATTTATTTGAGCCCTTTCATCTAAAGCTCCATCACCAAATTTAGTCGCAATCCTATTGAGTTTTGATATGTCCTTCCAAAGAGGTGAAACCCATAAAAACATAGCAACAGAAATAATAACAATAAAGGTTAGTAAAATTATAAGTACGATTAATGGGCTAATACTATTCGAAGGGATTTCTTCAGCTTTGATTACCTGACTTTTATTTGGCAAAAGAAAATAAAAATTGGTGAAACCATTTTTATTCGATTCCCATACTATATCATTCTTTTGAAGTTTGTCTTTTAATGTTAAAGCAATATCAACCTCACCTACATCAAGCAAAGACAGGGTAAATGAAAACCGATTTTGCAGTTCATCAAGCTTTTGCAACCATAGCTCTTTATCTTCGAGAGAAAACTCTTGTTGGAGTAGATATAAGGTTCCTTTACTACTTCGGTAAATATGTTCAGTTTCTGCACTATTGACGTTAATGCTGACAAACCAAGGTGCATCATCTATACGCTTTATCAATATCCCAGTTTCATTATTGATATAGACATACTCACCTTTTTCTATTGCATCATAGGTCTTTGAGTTTCCTTTCCATTGGTCTAAATGGGTTAATGTTAAACCATAGCCAAATTTTTTTGACAGTCGATCAATATCTTTTTGCCACAAGCTTTGCTCTAACGATTTTAACCTTTTAAAAATAAGATAAAACGTTCCTTTATAGGTTTCAACATAACGTGTTTTTTCAGCATACTCATTGAAAATAACAATAGGAGTATAAGGTGTTGGGCTCAGTAAAAAAAACAGAGGTAAAAATACAACAATCCAAAGGCCTGCAAATGCTTTAAACATATTTATCTACTCAACTCTTGTTTTTACATAGCTGATAACCTTTACCACGAATCGTTTTAATGATTTTGGGTGCATCAATATCATCTTTAAGTTTTTTGCGTAATCGAGAGATTCGTCTATCAAGCGATCTATCAAGGGGATCATATTCATAACCTTTCAAGTGTTGTGTCATACTCTCTCTTGAAACAGGTTCACCAGGCGTTCTTGCTAACAAATATAACAATTCGAACTCTGAGGTTGTTAACTCTACCTCTATATCATCTAACATCAACTTTCTTAATGAGATATTAATGATTAAGTTTTCTAAAGATATGACATTACTATCTTCACTCTTTGATTGAACAGACTGATCTAAGTTTTTTTGTGGTGATATTCTACGTAACAACGCTCTGACTCTAGACAAAAGTAATCGAGGCTGAACTTGTTTTACTACATAGTCATCTGCTCCTAACTCTAAGCCCATCATCTGATCTATGTCATCATCAAGAGCAGTCTGCATAAGTATAACGCCATTATATTTATGCCTTATTTGACGACAAACTTCCATACCACTTTGCCCTGGTAACATTACATCTAAGATAACAAGATCAGGTTGTTGAACAAGCACGACATCAACAGCTTCATAACCGTCACTAACTACAAATACATCAAATTCATATTTCGTTAAAAAGCTTTTAATCAGGTTTGCTAATAATTCATCATCTTCAACCAAGACTATTTTTTTGTTGTCGGGCAAAGGTTTAAACTCCTTAAATTATGCTAATGACTGTTGGTTCGTTTTTGTTTTTCATTAGGCGCATTGTTTTCTCATTTAAATCGGTTCTAAATTTCTGCTTATAAAAACTATTTACACGCGATAAAGGCTAAATATACATTATTATTTTAAAGCTTGTTTAAGAGTATATTACTCCTGACCAAAAAATAACTTCACCATTTTTGTTAGGAGTAATATAACTTTGCCCTACATTGGCGACTTGACAAAAGTTTGAGTCGCTATTATTTATTGCGTCTAATTCATCACAGTTATCAAAAGATAAGATAGCCATCATTTACCTTTAACCGCAATAACCAGTGCTGAGTCACTCTCACCTAAACGATATCCCTATCCTTTACCGAGAAAAACGAACCATGTAACTACTTATTGCTTGAATCAGAACAAATAAATCCCAAATGGGTACAAATAACTACTCTTGAATCATTAGTTGTTTTCCATTTGAATCCACTATAACAAGATACGACTGACCGAAGTCACCTTGACACAAATCGATATCATTGTTGCCTACTTGCAAGCTGTCGGAACAATTACTGATAGTAAAAGCGCTGGAAACCTCACCTTTTTTCGCTATTGCAACCACTTCATCAGAGCCATTTATTTTTATGCTCATATCATTGTCGGCAAATATACGAACTCTAAAAACATCGCTGGTATTAGACGGTTTCTTTTCTAAAACTGATATTTTGTATTCATTAGACGACTCCCAGCTAATAACAAAGAAGTCTATGCCATTTTTCAGCTCGAATTCTACTTGTGCTTTATTAACGTTGCTATTGGTATCTTGTACGCCAAAGTAGCTCTTATTTAAATTAACGTTTTTTAAATCATCATGCCAAGTATACTTAATTGGTTCGCTACTGTCGTTTTTAGCTAGTTCAACAGTCTTATGATTGTCGTCAAATAACTTATTCCACTTGATAGAATTTTTGACATAAAAAGTTACCATGTCATCCACTGCATTAACATAAACAAGCTCAGACGAACGGTTTTGCTCAAGTTCATCGACACTTTTGTCGTATTTGTCACTACCGCCGCAAGCACTTAAAAATAAGCTCATTACTGTTGTACATAAAACTGCTTTCACGTTAAATTTTTTCATCATTTTTTCTCTCTTCAAAAACATTGAAGCAAGTATACATAAGCAGAAATTGATAATATGTAGCCTTCGCTAGACCAAATGTGACGGTTTGTGACAATGAGAGTTATTTCTCGACAAAGACCAACTAAGCATAAACTTTGCTTAGCAAAGAGAGTAGTCCGCACTTTGTGTTGGTGTTTTTAGCAGAATATGCAGGAAGGCATATAATATTAACCATACATGTCGGTTCTAAATGTTAGGGGAGAATCTAAAAATCCTTGTTCATTCTGGCATAACACAAAAGCACGAATAATATTAACGCCCTGAAGTTTCATTCAGGGCCGTTAGGTGGTGCTTTGCAACCGTTGAGTGGGCATTAGTTGTAATATTTAGCGGCAATCGTTTAATTAAAATGCATCCGAATACGTTCAAGATCCGCTTGAGTGTCAACACCAGCCGGAGGCGATTGGTGGGCAATGCCTACTGCAATCTTTTCCCCATGATATAACACTCGAAGTTGCTCAAGTGATTCAATCTGTTCCAGTGGCGACGGTTCCATGGTTAAATACTGACGAATAAAACCAGCACGATATGCATAAATTCCAATGTGTCTGAAATAGTTTTGTGCTAATAAATCACGGCTACCACGGTGAAAACCATCACGGTCGAATGGAATGGCCGCGCGGCTGAAATATAGGGCACAGCTATTCTTATCACAAACAACCTTCACCGCATTTGGATTATCGATATCTAAGTTATCATCAATTGGCACAGCCAGTGTGGCCATTGGGATAGTTGCTTTTTCACTTAACAACGCGGCAACCTGCGCAATATTTTCACTCGGGATCATTGGCTCATCCCCTTGGACATTAACGACGATTTCATCTGAATCTAAACCAAGCAGGTCGATTACCTCGCCCAAACGCTCGGTGCCGGACTCATGGTCTGTCCCAGTCATGCAAAAAGTGCCACCAAAGCCAGCAACAACATCAGCGATACGTTGATCGTCGGTAGCAACCACGACCTTATTGGCTCCAGAGCTCATCGCTCGTTCGTAAACCCACTGAATCATTGGCTTACCACCGATATCTAATAATGGTTTACCTGGTAATCGACTCGATTGATAACGAGCAGGTATAATGACACTAAATGACATAGATAGTTACTCCTGACTATTTGCTTCTAATGGCGTCGCTTGTTCTTCAAGCAATACAGGAATTGAGTCGTTGATTGGAAATGCAAGCTTGTCAGCGTGGCAAGCCAGCGTGTTATTTTGTTTATTGTAGCTAAGTTTACCTTTACAAACAGGGCAGGCAATAATGCCCAAAAGGTTGATATCAAAAGCCATTTTTAATTTCCTTTACTTTATCTAATATTTTTTGTGTTGCGGTATCAGTCAGTTTAGCGCTAACCGGTAAATAGAACCAATTGTCTTGTGCAAACGCTTGGCACTTGACGGCGTCTTTTTCCGTCATCAGTAAGACTTCGCCCTCGCCTGTTAACGCGTTGATAGTTGACGAGTCAAACGCTTGATGGTCAGCGAAAGCATGTTGACGATCAACCGCTAACCCCATGGTGGTTAGTGTATTAAAGAACCGTTGTGGGTAACCTATGCCTGCCATAGCGACAATTTTTTTATCCACGATGTTAATGTGTTCAACGGGCTCATTATTCGCCACCGAACAAAAAGCCTGAGGTTGTAGCTGCATTCGTTCTTCACCAAAACAACTTGAACCGCCATTGTTTATAATAAGATCCGCCTGCCCTAACCGCCACTTACCTTCACGCAATGGGCCCATTGGTAATAAGCACTCATTACCAAAGCGTCTTTCACCATCAACAACCACTATCTCAGATTGACGATCGAGCCGATAATGCTGGAGCCCATCATCACTAATAATAATATCCAGTGCGCTATTTTTTTTCTCTGCATATTCTAACAGTAGCTTAGCAGTAGATATACGATCAGCGCCAACAGCCATTAAACAGCCAGTTTGATTGACTATCAGTTTAGGCTCATCACCACAAACCTCTGCTGATGTATTAACACGGACGATTAAGGGTTCTCTCGATTGTCCGCCGTAGCCTCGGCTAATCACACCAACATTGAATCCTTGTTCCGTCAGTAGTTTGGCTAACCAAACCACGACTGGGGTTTTCCCATTACCACCGACAGTGATATTGCCAACAACAATCACAGGAACCGGTAGTGTAATTCGCTTTTTAATTCCAAGCTTATACAACAACCGACGCAGTGACGTGACCAACTTGTATAGTTGCATTAGGGGCCACAATATCCATATCACAGGGTGGCCTTTGTACCATGCACGTTCTATAAATGATTTTATCATAGCTCAACATTAACCCTGTGCTGATTGCATATTATGTAATTGACTATAAGCACCGCCTTTTTCGAGTAAAGCCTCATGGGTGCCAGTTTCGATTATTTGCCCTTCGTCCATCACGACAATAAGGTCGGCGTGCTCGATGGTTGATAGACGATGTGCTACAACTATTGATGTTCTTCCTTGCTGTAACACTTCAAGTGCATCTTGAATAGCACGCTCTGATTCGGTATCGAGTGCAGAGGTTGCTTCATCAAGAATCAATACAGGTGCGTTACGTAATAATGCTCTGGCAATGGCAATACGTTGACGCTGGCCACCGGATAGATTGGCACCATCTTCACCAACAGGGCTATTTAGACCTTGAGGTAAGTTATCGCTAAATTCAAGAACATGAGCGGCTTTAGCTGCATCATAGATTTGTTGTTCACTTACCTCACCTAAGGCCCCATAGGCGATATTATTAGCGATGGAGTCATCAAATAACACGACTTGCTGAGAAACGAGTGCAAATTGCTGCCGTAAATTATCAAGTTGATAATCATTAATTTCGGTGCCATCGAGCGTGATTCTACCGTCACTGTGGTCATAAAAGCGCATCAACAAACTTGCGAGTGTCGATTTACCACTGCCCGAACGACCGACAAGCGCCACTTGAGAGCCAGCAGGAATTGATAAGTTGATATCTTTTAGCGCCTGTTTCTCCTGACCCAGATAGCTAAAGTTTAACTTGCTGATATTAAGATCACCGACGGACCTTTCGGTCAGTTTACTGCCATTATCTACCTCATCGGGTAAATCAAGCACTTCAAAGACACTAGCACAGGCTGTAATACCACGTTGAAAATCTGCGTTGATTTTTGAGATTTGTTTCAAAGGTCTCATTAATGAGCCCATTGCAGCTATCAGCGCCATAAATTCGCCAGCAGATAATGGATCAATTAAGCCATCTATACTAGTAATCAGAAGTACCGCAGCGATAGCAAATGAGCCTACAAACTGAATAAAGGGAGTGCTCGACGCACTAGCACCGACAAGCTTCATAGCTTGTTGGCGATTTTTGTTGTTTACGCTCTCAAAACGTTTGGCTTCTTTTTCTTTACCAGAAAAAGCGAGAATGATCTTATGGCCTTTAAGCATTTGCTCAGCCGATGTCGTCACTTGGCCCATTGCCGTTTGTATCGCCTTACTTATTTTACGAAAGCGCTTAGAAACCACAGATATGATCAAACCAATTAACGGTCCGACGATAAAGAACACTAATGAAAGCTGCCAGCTGTAATAAAACATAATTGCAAGAAGACTAATGATTGTCACGCCTTCACGAACTAATGAGATCATAACTTGCGAAGTCGCTCGAGCAACTTGTTCGGTATCGAAGGTAATTTTAGAAATCATAGAGCCTGAGCTATGACTATCGAAATGACTCACTGGCATGCCTAGCATTTTGCTAAATAACTGCTGGCGCATCTGACGGATCACATGATTGCCAACCCATGCCATAGTGTAGGTTGATATGAAGCTAGCAATCCCTCGCCCTAAGAAAATCAACAAGACAAAGACAGCACCAACCCCTAAAATACTGCGATCATCGCCAGTGATACCTTTATCAATTAGAGGCTGAATATAATAGATCAAACTCGCATCAATTAAGCCATAAATCACTAATGCTAAAAATGCGACGATCAATGCAGATTTATATGATTTAAAATAGGTAAGAAGGCGATAGAAAACAGCTTTGAAGTCGATAGATTGGTTCGAAGGCATCGAGACTACTCATAATAAGAAAACTCGGCTATTTTAGCCCTATCGGTCGAAATGACCAAATGAAAGATCACGATTATACCAAAAAGGCGCAAAATCTTGACGATAACTTTGATATCGCAATGTTTTTTCACTTAAATCGAAACTTATTTGTCCCAATTTTGCTGTATTTAAAATAGTTGAACCTTGTTTTCTATAACGGGATAAAACTCGATGATGAGGTAAGAACCATTGATTAAACCTCGCTGCACTCACTACGCCATATTCAGGATTAATCAATTTTAAAAACGATTGAGAAGATGAGGTAGCACTGCCATGATGAGGTACTTGAAGGATTCGGGCTTGCCAGGAGCTATCAAGCTGTCTTATAAGTCTGTTTTCTGCGGCTCGTTCGATGTCACCCGTAAATAATGCCGTGTGATTCTTATAACGCAGATGTACTAAGCAAGATTGATTATTCTCACTTAAATTTGTTTTATTGCTTTGTGCAAAGTAAGCACGTGCAAAGCGAAGCTCAACTCCACGCCAAACGATATGCTTGAGTTCATCGCACAATAACGGCTTGATAAGACCCGCAGGTTCAGCCGGTAACTTGTTATATAAAATCTGTGCTGATGGAAAATGAGCTTTTAGAATAGGCAAACCACCACTATGATCATTGTCGGCGTGAGAAATAATGATATAAGAAATCGAGCTAATCCCCCAGTGCCTTAGAAAAGGAAAAATAACTTTCTCAGCAACGGGGTGTTGTTTATTTGCTGCGGTGTCAATAATGATTGCTTCATTGCCAACTTGTAACACAGCAGCATTGCCATGACCAACATCCAGAAAGTGCAGTATAGGTTGAGGGTTGTTAATTGGACCTTTAACCATAAACACTAGGCAAACCAATATCACTGATATACAGCTCCTTATAAATACCAGATAGGCATGCTTTTTAACCATCACGAATTTGTAAGCGCCAATCAATAAAACAATCAATACAACCATAAGGACATGCCATGGTTGAGCTAGTTCAAGCCACTGATAAGGGCATTGAATTATCCACTGTAAAAAAGGCATCAACACGGAAAATAGCCTATCTGCAGCGATAAATAACATATGGCTCACACCATGAAGGTAAGACACTTGCCCGAGCAGTAAAGCGACTATAATAATGGGAAGAACAAGCAGACTGATTAAGGGCAATGCCACCATATTAGCAAGAGGTGCAGCTAAAGATACCCCTTTGAAAATCAAGATTTGTAACAGCGCCATCCCTAGCCACAGCGCTAATTGTATTTTCAGTAAGGTTACAGTCGCCACAACTATTTTATATCGCAATGGTGTCTTTTCAGCTCTCTCCTTCTGAGGTGAACTCATTAATGTAAAGAAAATGATTACTGCTACCGCAGTAACAGACAACCAAAAACTCGTCGATAAAATGGCAAGTGGGTCGATTATTAACAAACAGCTTATGGTAAACAAAAAAACCGTTTGCAAAGTTAATTTTTGATTAATGAGTAAAAAAAACAATGTAAGCGCGAGCATCAACAAGGCCCGAACCGTTGGTGTGCTCATACCTGCCAGATAGGCATAGCCAATGACAACAAAGAAAGATAAGCCAACTGTAATCCATCTGGTGTGATTTGTAGTTCGATGTAAGATTCGTAATGACAAAAAACACAGTGATTTGGTAAAAACGCTATACACAAAGAAGAAAACCAATGAAAGATGTAAACCTGAAATCGCGAATAAGTGACTGGTCCCCGTTGCAGAAAGTACCGCCCAGTCATCAACAGTAAAACCTTGCTTATCACCGATGGCGAGAGCTCGAATGTATTGTTGATAGTCTAAGCCACTCGTTTGTTGATTTAATCGCTGTGATACCTGAGCTCTTAGGTTCGGTGACGAGTCAATTATTTCTCCACGTTTAACATTCGCTACAGCTATCACCCCCTGCGCAATTAACCACTGCTGGTAATTAAAACTGCCCTGATTTGCTAAACCATGTAACGGCTTCACAACAACCTGTAACATTAAGCGCTGTCCTTGCTTCAGATCATGGACACCTTGCCAATAAATCAGTAGTTTACTAGTCATTGGTCTAATTAAATTGCTTGTTTCTAGCTGTTCTAGCTGAAAATAGAAGCTATTATTGAATTTTCCCTGTTTGGGTAGTGAAATAATTGTTCCTTTTATGCTAGAGTTTGCGCTACTAACAAAGGTTAAATCGGAGAAGTGCTGATTTATCGATACAATAAAGTATGCTGTGCCTATTAAAAAGCTGGCAAAATATTGATTTGTTTTTATTGTGAAAATTGCAAAAAATGCAATGACAACGCCAACCCACATAGCTGGCAGCGTTGGCCATATTAGAGATGATGTTAGTCCAATGACAAACCCGAGTAATAAACGTTCCATAGCGAATTAGTGCACAGTAGATTATTTATGCCAAGAAAAACCATAAAACGGATGATGCCCGACCATCAAAAAATTAAAGAGCATAAGCATTTGCGTCATTTGGGCTCAAGATTACATGATCCAAACTTATGGCACTTAAATAGACGCAGTGCATCTGGCGCGTTTGCCGTTGGGCTGTTTTTTGCTTGGATGCCCGTGCCTATGCAAATGTTGCTCGCTGCATTCAGTGCGGTTTTCTTCCGGGTTAACCTTCCGCTTTCCGTGGTATTAGTCTGGATTAGTAATCCAATTACCATGCCTCCGATGTTCTACGGTGCTTATCTTTTAGGCGCTAAAATCATGGGAGTTGAAACGCAAGAGTTTAGCTTTGAAATATCAATAGAGTGGCTTGTGGCCAGTGTTAGTACCATAGGACCTCCTTTCCTTTTAGGTTGTGTGATAGTGGGGGCAATATCAAGTTTACTTGGTTATACCATCATCCGCCTACTTTGGCGTGCATCTGTAGTCAAAGAGATGAAACAGCGGCAGAATAGAAAATAAGTTCGTCCTATTGCGTTAATCAAGCATTCTAATTTTATTTCATCCATTAAAAAGGCAAGTGTAGTACTTGCCTTTCTTTTTGCCAGTTTTGTCAGAATATTTAATACACCGGTTACTGGCCAAGAACGACAGCGGGTTGAATTTTGCTTGCTTGTATTGCTGGATACAATGTGGCAATCAGGCTAATCACAAGCGTAGAACCAACTAATAGTAATAAATCAGACCAATGGAAAGCCGAGGGTAATGTATCAATAAAGTAGATATCAGAGGCTAGCACCTTGAAGTTTAAACTCTGCTCTATCCATTGAACCAATGAGGAAAGATTTTTAGCAAGAATAATCCCTACAATCCCGCCAAGTAAACAGCCAAGTGTTGAGTTGATCATCCCTTGAACGATAAATATTGATTTAACTTTGCCTTGAGTTAACCCCATGGTTAGTAGAATCGCAATTTCACTTTCTTTATCTTTTACCGACATAACCAAGGTAGATACAATATTAAAACTTGCAACTGCAATGACCAACACTAAGACAATATAAGTAATTACTTTGACCAACTGAATATCACTATAGAGGTGACCATGTTGCCTCGTCCAGTCACTGAGATAGACATACTGCTGAATTTGATTGGCTAAGTTTCTAATGATTATTGGCGCATTAAAGGCATCATCAAACTTAAACCGTATGTGACTCACCCCATGTGTCATCGCATTGAGCTCTCGGGCGTCATCAAGGTGAATGTACGCTTGCGAGTAGTCAAGTTGACCACCAAACCTAAATGCCCCAATCAAGGTAAATGAGACGGAGGACGGAGCCTTAAAGCGCCCATTAGATGATGGCTGCGGGATTAAGATATTAATCTGTTCGCCGATAGTCAGTTCAAGATCATCAATAATACCTTGTCCGAGAATAATACTGCCGCGTTGTGATTCTAGTCCTTGCCACGACGCATTGCTGACATAATTGGCATTATTTAAAAATGATTGCTCTACTGACGGTATCACACCATCTAGTTTGAGTGCACTAAGGTCATTCCCTTGTAAAATAAGACCACTGGTTGTTATTAAAGGAGCTGCACTGATAACCCCTGGCATTTTTGTTGCCTGTTCAGCGAGCCCTTGCCAATTAGCAATAGGCTTATTGATCATTGAAATTTCACCATGGGGAACGACCCCTAGTAACTTATCTTTTAGCTCTCGCTCAAAGCCATTCATTGCAGACATAATAACCAGTAATACTGTAATGCCTACAGAAATTCCGAGCATCGCAGAAAGCGATATAAATGAGATAAAACCATTCGCTGATTTAGCGGTTAAAAATCGTAATCCAATTTTAGCTGAAAGATTATTAGCTGACATTAGACAACCTTTGCATTAGAGTTATTGGTAGCTTCTGCACTGTCAGCTTTTAATACACCAGCACTGAGATTAACCACACGATCTAAACGTCTCGCAAGCATTTGGTCGTGTGTAACGACAACAAAACTGGTTCCCTGACTATCCCTCAATTGTTTAAGCAATTCAAAAATAGTGTGTGCATTCTCGCTATCTAAGTTG
The DNA here is from genome assembly GCF_030689115.1 of Psychrobium sp. 1_MG-2023. NCBI lineage: Bacteria > Pseudomonadati > Pseudomonadota > Gammaproteobacteria > Alteromonadales > Shewanellaceae > Psychrobium > Psychrobium sp. 1_MG-2023. The sequence goes on from NZ_JAUYVJ010000005.1 coordinate 39,035, forward strand.
CCCGTCGGTTCATCTGCCAACACTAATGCAGGACGATTAACCAAAGCACGGCTAATCGCAATTCGTTGACGCTCGCCACCAGATAGCATCGATGGTTGGTGATTAGCACGATCTTTTAGCCCGACTTGCTCAATCATTGCTAACGCTTGCTGTTTCGCTTTTTTTTCAGAGACCCCAGCTATAAGCAGCGGCATCATTACATTTTCTAATGCGCTAAATTCAGCCAATAAATGATGAAACTGATAAATAAATCCAAGCTTTTCATTCCTAAATTGTGCCTGCTTTGTTGCTGACAATTGATGAATATCCTGCCCATTGAATAATACATTTCCTTTGGTCGGTTTATCTAATGTCCCGAGAATATGTAGCAATGTCGACTTACCTGAGCCCGAGCTCCCCGTGATAGCGAGTAACTCATGTGAAGATAAACTAAGATCAAGTTTATTCAATACATTAATTGAATTGTCACCATCTTGATAAGTTTTAACAATGCCTTGGCAAGTAAGTAATTTATTATTCATGTTTTAAAGCCTCAGCGGGATTAATTGTTCCAGCTTTGTATGATGGGTAAAGCGTTGCGATAAAGGTCATCGCTAAAGTCACAATAACGAGTTGTATAATTTGAAGTGGATCGACAATAAGTGGTAGGCCAGCTGAAGGATCAACAGGGTTAATCGCTCCGCCAAGCCCTAATAAGTTTAGAATATCATTAATAGTAAAGAGTAAAATGAACCCAAGGATTAAGCCGACAATTGTTCCTATTATTCCATTCATCGTTCCTTGGGCAATAAAGATCATTGAGATGTGTCGTTTGTTTAAACCCAAGGTCGATAAGATCGCAATGTCAGTTTGTTTCTCTGTCACCAAAATAACTAATGCAGAAACAATATTAAACGCTGCCACAGCTACTATTAAGCTAAGCATTAATCGCATCATGTTTTTTTCCATGGTGACAGCAGCGAAAAGTTCACCGTACTGTTGACGCCAACTTGTGATGGTAACAGTATCATCGTCACCGAGAATATCCGCTCGAATCTTCTGAGCAACCCCATCACTTTGCAAGGCATTATCAAGAAATAAGCGTAAGCCACCGACACTGTCAGAGGGATGTCGTAATAATTTAGCGGCATCAACGATATTAATTAAAGCAACCGACATATCCGCTTCAGATTGCATCTCAAAAACAGCACTCAAAGTAAAGTTACGCTGGTTGGGCATACGACCTAAAGGCGTATATACACTTCTTTCAGCCGACAGTACCCTCACCTTATCACCTAAGTTCAAATCAAGTTTTGCGGCAAGTGCTGAACCTAGAATGATATTATAATCACCTGGTGTGAGACTTGAAATGTCACCGTAGCGAATATGCTCGCTAATTGGATTGTGTTTCTTAGCTATATCAGGCTCAATACCTTGCAACATCACCGCTTGAATATGTCTAGTTCCTTGCAACATCGCTTTAGAAACATTAATTGGGCTGACACCGATAATCTCTTGTTGCTTCTCGAGTGAATCAACAAGATTATTCCATTGTTGATAGCTTTGTCGCTTCTCTACAATCAAATGTGGCACGGCCCCTAAAATGCGTTGTTCAAGCTGCCTTTCAAAGCCGTTCATCACACTTAACACAACAATTAAAGCAGCCACACCTAAAGCGATACCACCAACAGAAAACAAAGTAATGAAGTTTAAGAAACGACTGCCACTACGGGACTTGGCGTAGCGGGAAGCGATAGATAAGGAAATTAAGTTCAATTGAATCCCTCAATTGTTTCGTTACCACTGAGCAAATGACAATAAAACAATAAGTTAGTAATAGTATATTTCAAGGCGCTTAAAATAATTGATTTAGGGGGAAATGCCAACTTTTATTCTTGTACCCTCCCTAAATCTTGGTATATTAGCAAGATTAACGTATTCGACCTGATCTTAAAGTGAATGGCTCGATAACCCAAGCAAAATTTTGTAACCATAATTAAGCATTTGCAACCTGCTTAACCTATGGTGCCAAATAGTATTGCTTATTTGTGAAGGAATTACCGTGAGTGACGAACAGCACTTTTTTTCAATAAACCACCCTTTTGATGTTAGCGCAGTCCCCTTAGCACCTCACGCTAAGGTTCCGACACAAGAGGAGTTTGAGGCTGATATGCCCGCGCCATTCAAATTAGCGTCACAAATCAATCAATTAGAGTCTGCAGCCGTTAAACCTTTAAGGCAACTAAGTGAAACTTCTCATGACCTTGTTGATTTTCTTCGCTTACAGTCACAGAAAATTGATTTAATGATGAGCTACGTGCTGACCATGGCTGATGGTGATGATAATAAACATCTTGGGCACAGTTTTGGTGGTAGCAAATTGAGCTATAACGCACCAGAGGCATTAGAGATCGGATGCCTTGTTCAATTAAAAATATTTATTAAAGAAAATAATTGTGCCATTTTCTGTCTAGGCCGAGTTAGTGCCTGTGACAAGCAAAGCAACAGTTACCTCATCGAAACAGAGTTTGCGCTTATCCGAAATGACGATCAAGAACAACTGGTGCGTACCTCATTAAATATTCAGTCAAACCAATTAAAACAACGTGCGGCTAAGCGGAAAAAACAAACTGATTCATAGAAGATTCAGTAATCTGCATTTAGCATATGCGGTAGTCTATTTGGTCAATGCATAACTATAAACTACCAAGGCTCACTGCAATTTAGTTATAAACTCGGTATACTAACCACCAAAAATTAAAGTAAATTATTAATGCCATTATCAACACAATTACTCAATACGATTCCGTCGCTCTCAGATAATAATATTACGCTAGCAAACCTTCGTGGTAGTGCACTACCTCTTGCAATGATAGAGGCTGCGCAGCAACATGACGGTCTTAATGTATTAATTTGTAGCGATACCAGCACAGCCCTCAAATTAGAAACAGAACTGTCTTTTTTAGGGCAAGAACACGGACTCCCGGTTTTGTTATTCCCTGATTGGGAAACCTTACCGTATGATAACTTCTCTCCTCATCAAGATATTATCTCTCAGCGACTAGAGACCTTGTATCGTCTGCCGTCTATGACCAACGGTATTTTAATCGTCCCTATAGCTACAACGATGGCTAAACTCGCACCAAAGCAATATTTACAAGGCAACACTATTTTGCTTTCGGTTGATCAACAACATGACGCCGCTCAATTTAAGTCTCAACTTGAAATGGCGGGTTATCAAAACGTTCATCAAGTTTTAGCGCATGGTGAATACAGCCAACGAGGATCAATCCTTGATATTTATCCAATGGGTAGTAACCAACCTTACCGTATCGATTACATTGATGATGAAATAGACTCTATTGCCTTTTTTGACCCAGAAACTCAGCGCTCAAAAGACAAAGTTAGCCAAATCCGTATTTTACCTGCCCATGAGTTTCCAACAACAAAACTTGCAATTGAGCAGTTTAGAAGTAATTGGCGAGACAAATTTAGTGCGTCAAATGAAGCAGAATCAATTTATCAACAAGTCTCAAAACGGGTGCTACCAGCTGGGATCGAGTATTACTTACCTTTGTTTTTTGCTGCCTGTGATAGTTTATTTGATTATTTACCACAAAACACACAGCTGTTGAGTGTTGGTGATATACATCAATCAGCTAATGAATATTGGAATGACGTTGCTGCTCGATACGAAGAACGTCGATACGATCGACAACGTCCGATTCTTGCTCCAGAGGACCTTTTTAATCGAGTCGAACAAACATTTAGTCAACTTAAGACATTTCATCGGATCGACTTTACCCAACAGCCAGTGGAAGAAAAGGCTGGAAAATTCAATATTAACGCCCATGACATCACGGGTATTGCTGTCAATCACCAACTAGACCATCCAACCGCTGATTTACTCCAATATTTAACACAACATCAAGACCACCAGATTATATTCTGTGTAGAGTCTCTTGGTCGGAGTCAAGCACTGCTGGAGTTGTTGGCTAAAGATAAAATAAAACCGATCGTTTGTGATAGTTTTATCCACGCTATCAAGCAAAAACTAGCTATTGTTGTATCGCCTTTAGAGAACAGCGTAAAACTGCCAACTCTTGCCCTATCTTTGATTTGTGAGAGTGAATTATTCGGTATTCAGGTTTCACAGCGACGTCGTCGTGAAAAAGCGCAGACCATTTCAAGTGAGGCGATTGTTCGCAGTCTAGCCGAGCTATCTATTGGCCAACCTGTTGTTCATTACGATCACGGCGTTGGTCGATACCAAGGGTTAACTTACATTGAAAACGGTGGCATCAATGTTGAGTACGTAACATTAGAATATGCTAGTGAAGCAAAACTTTATGTGCCTGTATCATCATTAAATTTGATCTCTAGATACAGTGGAGCGAGTGAAGACTCTGCCCCCCTACATCATTTAGGAAGTGATAAATGGACCAAAGCTAAACGAAAAGCTGCAGAAAAAGTGCGTGATGTTGCCGCAGAGCTTCTCGATATTTATGCCCAGCGTGCTGCAAAGAAGGGTTATAAGTTTAACCTTAATCATGATGAATACAATCAATTTTCTGCAGGTTTCCCATTCGAAGAAACGGTCGATCAACAAAATGCTATTTTGCATGTAGTCAATGACATGCAAAAGCCAACGGCCATGGACAGGTTAGTTTGCGGTGATGTTGGTTTTGGTAAGACAGAAGTAGCAATGCGTGCGGCATTTGTCGCCGTTAATGACGCAAAACAAGTCGCTATCTTAGTTCCGACGACCTTATTAGCGCAACAACACTTTGAAAACTTCAGAGACCGATTCGCAAATACAGCAATAAAAGTTGAACAATTATCGCGTTTTCGCAGTGCAAAACAGCAGCAACAAACCATCGACGAGTTAGCAGATGGAAAAATTGATATCATTATCGGTACGCATAAACTGATTCAAGGTGACATTAAATTTGCGGATCTAGGTTTATTGATTGTTGATGAAGAACATAGGTTCGGTGTCCGCCAAAAAGAAAAAATTAAAGCACTTCGCGCTGATATTGACATTTTAACCATGACCGCGACCCCTATTCCTCGAACACTGAATATGGCGATGAGTGGTATGCGTGACTTATCAATTATCGCGACACCGCCCTCAAGACGTCTATCAGTTAATACCTTTGTTCGCGAGTACGATGAAGCGATCGTAAAAGAAGCAGTTCGACGTGAGATCATGCGTGGTGGTCAGGTATATTTTTTACATAATGATGTTGATAAAATTGAAGATATGGCACAAGACCTCGAACAGTTATTGCCAGAAGCACGAATTGGTATTGCTCATGGGCAAATGCGCGAGCGTGAACTGGAAAAGGTCATGAGCGATTTCTATCATCAGCGATACAATGTCTTATTATGTTCAACCATTATTGAAACTGGTATCGATATCCCTAGTGCAAATACTATTATTATCAATCGCGCGGATAAGTTTGGCTTGGCTCAACTGCACCAGCTGCGTGGCCGTGTCGGGCGCTCACACCATCAAGCATACGCGTACTTATTGACTCCAAATCAGAAGAATCTAAGTAAAGATGCTATCAAACGGTTAGAAGCTATTGAGTCATTAACTGACCTTGGTGCAGGTTTTGTATTAGCAACTCACGATCTAGAAATTCGTGGGGCTGGTGAATTGTTAGGGGATGACCAAAGCGGTCAGATTCAAACCATTGGCTTTAGTTTATATATGGAAATGCTTGACGGTGCAACAAACGCGTTAAAGAACGGTGAAACTCCCGCCTTAGATAATTTATTGCCACAAGGCGGTGACGTCGACCTGAAAATAGCTGCGTTATTACCAGATGATTATATTTTTGATGTTAATACGAGATTGTCCTTATACAAAAGGGTTGCTAACTGTCGTAACCAAAAACAACTCGATGCGCTACAAGTAGAACTCATTGATCGTTTTGGCCTTCTTCCTGACGCAGCTAAGAATCTATTTGTTATCACCCGAATTAAACAACGCATTTGTGCCCTTGGCATCGATCGTTTGGAGGCTGGTATTAATGGTGGCCAAATAGTATTTAGCAACCGTTCTAAAGTCGATCTTGGTTATCTGTTGACCCTTCTTCAACAACAGCCATCCATCTATAAATTAGACGGCAGCAATAAACTTAAATTTTTAATCAAAACAGACACCCCAGCAGACCGCTTAAGCCTGGTTAATGCCATGCTAGATGAGTTTGAAAAACATCAAACGGAGAATTAAGGTGAAATTTACCCCAACAACTGTCTCACTCGCGTTATCAGCGGCGATATTTTCAGGTGTAGCAGATGCAGCAGACCGTTGGTTTGAGATTGAGTTGATTCTATTCAAACGTCATGGCGAAGTGACCACAGAACAATTCGAGCCGACATCAGTTGATTTTTCTAACCAACGTCAAATTCGACTACAGCAACAGCATTTAATAGGAGCGGCGTTACCCTGCCCGACGCTTAGTCAATTTGAGCGGTTTGAGTTAAGACAAGCAAGTTTACTTAGCGAAGAATTGCCAAAGGTAGCATTGGCGACAGAGAGTCCCTCGCTGTCTACAACAGACATAGTCGATGATAACAATGTAGAATGTATCGCACCTGATGAAACACTGCTATCTCAAGCCTACCAAATTAAGCAACAACGGCTTGCCGAGCTTGAACAGCAGCAAGCGGGTACCTTGACCGATCTTCTTACGAGCCCTTTTGATGCATTAACGAGTAACAAGCCAGATCAAGAGATGGTTGAGGAACAATCACAAACAACCGAGCAAGAGATCTCGAAAGAAATTAGCTTGCATGATCCTAGCGTTTTTATCCCTTATCCAGAACAGTTCACGCAAAATGGTCAGACTTATCGAGCGACTGCTCATTTATCGGAAATAAAACAAACACCAATTGAAGTGGCTGCACAAGCGTTACCTCAAACTCAAACATCCCCATATCTACTAACAGCAGATATGTTGAGGCTATCAAGACTAGTGAAGAAAATGCGTTGGCAAAAACAACTGACCCCCATACTTCATACCGGTTGGCGTCAGCCTGTTAAAGCTAGACATTTAGCTGTACCTTTGCACTTATTTGGCGGTAAAGACTGGTCTGAACAATATAATCATGATGGGAGCCATGTCACGAGCATTACTCCAACTCAGCCGCAACAGCCATTATCAACTGACTTAGCCGCTATCATTTCAGAGCTAGAGTCTAATCAACCATCAACAGCCCAGCTTTGGGAGTTAGAAGGTTTACTAAAAATTTACCTCAATCATTATTTATTTATCGAAACGGATCTTGATTTGCGTACCCCGGGTCAAATTATGCGCCCTATTGCACAACCACAGCCGATTGATAAACCGGAAGTCTTAACATTAGGTATGATGGATCAATTGAGCCAGTCGCTACCATTAGCGAAATTAGCTCAGCTCAATCTTGGTAATATAGCGCTACCGCAAACAGCGCCTCCTCATGCTAATGATCAACAACAGAAATCAACTTCGCTGGTCACTAAAGCCAATAAGGCAAAACTTAAACCACTAACCCAAGCTTCTGCTGATAAAAATGTTGAAAAAGAGACAACACAGGTAATTGATAGCGAGATTAAAAAGAGCCAAGGCACGACGCTAGCGAATGATACTAACATAAAGCGTCAACGAGTAGAGCAAAGCTCTAACAACCTACAGGCAACGCAGACAGTTGTCGATGCTCCCGTAGAGCTTGAACAGGTACCTTGGTTATTAAATCATAGACTGAAGCAGCATCGTAAGGTCAAATCAAAAGAAGTCCATTATTTTGATCATCCCAACTTTGGTATGGTCATTCAAATTAGACGCTATAGCTTTAAACCTACTAGCTAGATTTAAGTTAAGACTTGCAGTAAAAAGCCAGCTTAAAAGCTGGCTTTTTAATAACTGGGGAGTGCGATTTAACTTGTCGGCAGAATTTTCTCTTCAGGAGGTCCATGCTTGGACATTGCGTTGATGACTGCTTTGACTAAGGTGGCTAAAGGAATAGCAAAAAACACTCCCCAGAACCCCCACATGCCTCCAAATAATAGCACTGCCACAATGATAGAAGTAGGATGTAGATTGACAGCTTCACTAAATAATAGTGGCACCAATAAGTTACCATCAAGAGCTTGAATGATGGCATAACACAACATCAAATATCCAAATGGTGCTGTAAATCCCCATTGAAATAACCCAACAAGGCAAACTGGCACAGTGACAATAGCCGCGCCAATGAAAGGAATTAATACAGAAAGTCCCACAAGTACGGCAAGTAATGTAGCGTAAGCTAAACCAAGGATTGAAAATGCAATATAACTAACACCACCGACAATAACGATCTCTATGACTTTGCCACGAATATAGTTGATGATTTGAACATTCATCTCTGACCATACTTGGGCTGCCAAACGGCGATTGTTTGGAATAAAGCGCGTGGCATGGTCAATCAACTGACGTTTATCTTTTAAGAAGAAAAAGATTAATAATGGCACTAAAATAACATAAATCATCAAAGCAACTAAGTTAACCAATGATTTGAATGACTGCGAAACTATCCCTTCACCAAGACTAATCAGGTAGGCTTTAATATTGTCTGTGACACCTTGGATTTGCGCAGCACTAACATAGTCTGGGTACTTGTCAGGCAGTGCCATTAAGAACTGTTGTCCTTTGGCGAGCATGTCAGGTAATTCAGTCGTTAGTGTGATGACCTGCTGCCACACGCTTGGCAGAACCCCAAAAAAAAGTAATAGACATATCAATGCCGTTACAGTCAGTGTTATCACTACCGCAAGGGTTCGGGGAATATTTAGTTTAGTTAAAGCAACGACTGGACGTTCCAATAAATAAGCAACAACAATGGCCACCAATAGCGGCATTAAAATATTTGCGAAAAAGTAAATCAGAAAGCTCAGCGCGACTAAAATAAACACTAAAGTCACTGCATGTGGGTCAGAAAACCTTTTTTTATACCAACTACTCAACAATTCAAGCATAAATGTTTCCTTTAATCTTTTATAATTACCTGATATTTTGAAACATTATCATCGGTTATTTCACTAAGTACAACCTGATGGCCCAATTTTTTTAAAAGCTTGGGAACATCTACTACTGAACCAGGGTCACACAATAGGATTTCGAAACTATCTCGTGCCTTAGCCTGCTTTAGATATAACTTGGTTTGAACTAAAGGTACCGGGCAGCGAAACGCTGTAAAATCTAAAGTAATCAATGCGCAGAACTCTTTATAAATTTATGCCATTATTACTCGTAAAGAACAAAAGCTCAATGTGATTTAAAGGAAACAAATTGAAACGGTTAAACAAGTCACTTATCTCCCTACTTATAGGTGCTGCGATCGCCTCTCAAGCTTCGGTTGCCGCCCCTATCAATAACAACATCAGTAATAAGCTACCTGAGCTAGGAACTGCTGCAGCTTCCACATTGTCAATTGAGAAAGAGATTCGTGTAGGCAATGCTTATATGATGATGATGCGAGGTAAGCTTCCCATCGTTCATGATCCTTTAATTGATGAATACATCAACGATATTGGCCTAAAATTAGTCTCGCAAGCAAACGACGTTAAAACACCTTTTAATTTTTTCATGGTCCAAAATAATGCCATCAATGCGTTTGCATTTTTTGGTGGTAATGTTGGGATTCACACCGGTTTATTATTACTTGCTGATAATGAAAGTGAGTTAGCGTCTGTCCTGAGCCATGAAATTACACACGTTACCCAGCGTCACCTTGCTCGCTCTATAGAAGAAAGAGCAAAAAATAGTCCTGCAACAATGGCCGCACTGTTAGGTTCTTTAGCGTTGGTCATGGCTGGTGCTGGTGACGCTGGCATTGCTGGTGTACAAGCTTCGCTGGCCATGTCTCAACAATTATCGATTAATTATACCCGTAGTAATGAACGTGAAGCCGATCGGATTGGTATTGAATTAATGGCTCGCTCAAATTTCAATCCAAATAGTGCTTCCTCATTTTTCAGCAAAATGGCACAACAATATCGTTACTCTTCAAAAATACCACCTATGTTGAGGAGTCACCCCGTCACAGAGCAACGTATTTCTGAAACACGCGTGCGTGCACAAGGCTACAATCCAGTAAGGGTCGCACAAAGTTTATCATTTCACCTTGCCAAGGCTCGAATTCTTGTTCGCTTCACCGCTAAAGATGAAACAATCATCGAAGATGAATTAAACCGAATGGATACTAAAACAAGCCCGACTCTTCTGGCTGCACAACAATATGGAAAGGCACTATTACTCCTAAAACAAAACAAAGTCGAACAGTCGCTGGCTATTATTAAAAAACTACGAGCTTCAGATAATGCTAACTTGTTTTATATTGATACCCTTTCGGATATTTATCTCGCGTTAGGTCAGCCACAAAAAGCAGCAGAGGTCCTAGCTTTTTATAATGACATTATGCCCAATAGCCAAGTTATCGCATTAAATTATGCTACGGTTTTAAAATCATTAGAAAAATTTGATAAAGCAGCTGAAGTTATCGATGACTTACTACTGACCAACCCGCAAAATGTCATGGCATGGGGGCTACTACAGCAGATTCATCAGAAAGCCAATCAACCAATCAAACGCTCAATTGCACGAGCCGAGCAAATTTCATTGTATGGCAATTATGAAAAAGCATTGAAAGAGCTTTATAAAGCACACAACCTCATCGTCGATGAGCCGATAACTCAAGCTAGAATTGAGGCGAGGATAAAACAATTTCGTCAAATGCGCGATGAGCTAAAAAGTCTTAAAATCTAGTTTTTACGCAACTTGCAGGTTCCCCCCTTGGGCCTGCAAGTTTACCTCTCAGAATATGAAGTAATTTAAGCAAGGTGTCCTCATAAGATATGAATAATGGTATAGTACCCCTTTTCAGTCAATGGATACGCTAATGTCTGCTATTACTATTTATCATAATCCCCGCTGCTCTAAAAGCCGCCAAACGTTACAATTACTCCAAGATAATAATATCACTCCAACAGTTGTTGAATATCTTAAACAACCCTTATCTGTAGTTGAAATAGAAGCATTAATTACAAAACTTGGTGTCAATTGCCCCCGAGAAATGATGCGTGTCAAAGAAGCTGATTATAAAGAACAAGCCCTAGGAAATACGGATGTAACGGCTCAACAATTGATTGAAGCAATGGCACAAACCCCAAAGCTTATTGAGCGCCCGATTGTTGTCAATGGGGATAAAGCCGCCATTGGCCGCCCACCAGAACAAGTACTGGACATTATTTAATGCAAGAAAGTGTAGTGCGCGAGAAAGCAATGCGCGAGAAAACTAAGCGCTTTTTGGTGTTGGGGCAGACAGGCTACTTTGGCCTACTCATGTTTTTACCGCTATGGCATGTCGTATTAGTCCCTTCAGAAATGAGTAAATTTACCACTCTGCTACTTACCGTTGGTCCGTTATTATTGCCTATGTGGGGAATTTTAAAACGCCAACCATATACCTATGCTTGGTCTAACTTTATCGTTTTACTCTACATGTTACATGGACTGACGCTTATTTGGGACCGTCCCGATGAGCGACTCTATGTCGTCATCGAGCTCATTCTAGCATTCATGATGTTTGTCGGTTGTTCTTACTTTGCTAAGTTTAGGGGACAGGAACTCGGATTAAGTATTAGAAAAGAGAAAGAAAAAGAGGCTGAACAGCAAAAATAATGTTCAACCTCTGAACTGAATGCCCTTATTTTTGAGGGCATTATCAGACTTACAATGCCTGTTAAACGCACTCACTGTTTACAGTTTTAAGATTTCTTTAATAAAAGGAATCGTCAACTTACGTTGCGCCTGCATTGAAGCTTTATCTAAACGATCAAGAGTGTCAAATAAAGTTCGTAAATCACGGTCTAGCCGGTTAAATAAATACTTGCCAACATCATCAGCTAAGACTAAGCCCCTAGACTCAGCACGCTGCTGCATCGCGGCCAATTTATCTTGATCAGACATTGAATGAACTTGATAGCTCAAGCCCCAGCTAAGACGTGAAACTAAGTCGGGTAATTTAAAACCGTTTTGATTAGGAGAATTGGTTGCACTTGCGATAAGTTTGCCACCGGATTCTTTGACACGATTATACAAATCAAACAGCGCTTCTTCCCAGAGAGGGTTCCCTGCGACCAAATCAATATTATCAAGGCAAATAAGAGGAAGATTATGTAAGTCTTCTAGAACTGCATCACTCATCGAAGCATACATTTCAAATGGGATATAGAAGGTGCTGTGTCCTAAGGCTTGTGCTTGGGCACAACAGGCATGTAATAAATGAGTTTTACCTGATTTAGGTGCCCCCCACAGATAGACGAAATGACAGTCTTCATCATCAAATATTTTTGAGACGGTGCCTAATAACTCTTCGTTATTAGCCGGATAAAAACTGCTAAATGTTTCATCATCTGGTAAATACACCGGTAATGACAGTTGCCTAGGGTTTGACAAGCTTGGTACTCTTTATAAGAAATTACGATACATAGTTTACCATTGCGATAAATAGGCAAGCAACACCGATTAGCCTAACATCATTTAAATGTTGATTTATTAAACTTAAATAACCAATTAACGATGCCACATGTAAACATTTTGCTCACTAGTAAACATTGGTTGCACAATCAGCTTTTGTTCTAGAGCAATACCATCAATCAATGAGAGCTTATTACCTAAAAACCTAACACTGAAAGTGTAACGTGAGCCAATTGAACTGACTAAATTGACTGATTCAACAGCTTTTATTGCGTTAAGGTAGTTAGTCACGCCAACAAACTGTTCCAAGGATTCAATATTATTCACGACAAATTCTAGTTTGCCCTGCTCCTCAGTGGTGTCTACGCTATATTGAGATGCGAAAAAATCGGTACTTTGGTTTACAAGTACCCTCATCGCCTGCTCGATACTCTCAACCTCTTCTGATCCTGAGCCAACAATCTTCTGAGTCATACCACTATCGAACTGGTTAGATCCGTTCGTTGCTACTTTATAAATTGCCCAATCGAGACGTTTGAATAAGCCTTGAGCTCCAATACGAGATAGAATCATGTAATTAGACGCATAGCGTTGGTTAACTTGTGCAACTTTGTCGCCAAACAGAGCCCAAATATCGGTAGTGGATAACTGCATCTGATCGTCTAAATCCCAAAGTGGTAATAATAAAGGCAAACCACGTTGTTGCGATTGTTCTTTTATTAATCGCTCTAATACTGTTGCGTCTGATTCACTAACTATTTGGCGTCGTTGGTTTTCATTTTCATAAGCCAGCCACAACATTACACTCGGGCGCTGACTTCCCCAAATCGAAACACCATTTGACTTTAATAAATCATCGATCACTGTCTCATTGAACGAAACACGTAACAGTAAACGAGAACCGTCGCGAAGGTAGTTAAAGTCTGTCAAGAAGCGTTGTGCATTGGATGCCGCCTCCATTACTTTAACATTATCCATTACCGCACTTTTCCCAGATACTTTAATCAGTACAGCTGCGAATAGACGTTTAATGGCTTCATTACGAACTTTGGAAGATTGATTGACTACCTCAGTTTGAGCACGATACAAATTGTCAACTTGCTTGGCCATCACTTGAATCGAACTAGTAAGGCAAATAAATAAAACAAAGCAATAAATCAAGTGGGGAATCTTTTTCACAGAAGTAATCTTTACATTAACAATCGAGATGGCCATAAATATTAGCATATCCTTAAAATAAAAAAACAATTATGGAGTTAAATAACTTAGCTATAATAACTTATTACTTAACTAGTCTAATACAAAAAAATGTACTGTTGCTTAATCAAAATTACGCTAGTAACAACGTATAAAAAACCAATCAATGAGTGATGGATCAACATTTCCAGTCACATTAGATAAAAAATAGTGAAATAAATCTCACTTTTCGATGTTTTCTAACTCGACATTAGGCTAAAATACGCAAAAATTTTTCATGTAATTAAATTGAAGGTTCTCGTGAGCAATTCTAAATCTCTAAGTTATAAAGACGCTGGTGTTGATATTGATGCAGGTAATGCACTTGTAGATAACATTAAAAGTGTCGTAAAACGCACGCACCGTCCTGAAGTAATGGGTAATATCGGTGGTTTTGGTGCATTGTGCCAATTACCAACTAAATACAAGAACCCTGTGCTTGTATCTGGTACTGATGGTGTAGGCACTAAATTACGTTTAGCGATCGATTTAAAACGCCACGAAAGTGTTGGTATCGATTTAGTTGGCATGTGTGTTAACGACTTAATAGTACAAGGTGCTGAGCCTCTATTTTTCTTAGACTACTTCGCCACAGCAAAACTTGATGTTGATGTTGCAACTCAAGTGGTTTCTGGTATTGGTAAAGGGTGTGAATTATCTGGTTGTGCTCTAATTGGTGGTGAGACTGCTGAAATGCCAGGTATGTATCACGGCGATGATTACGACATGGCAGGCTTTTGTGTTGGCGTTGTCGAAAAAGAAGATGTTATCGATGGAACTAAAGTTGCTTCAGGTGATGCATTAATCGCCCTAGCATCTTCAGGCCCACACTCAAATGGCTTTTCTTTAATTCGTAAAGTTTTAGAAGTAAGCAATCAAGATCCTGAGCAACTTTTAGGTGACAAATCGATTGCCGATCACTTATTAGAACCTACTCGTATTTATGTTAAAAACTGTCTTGAAGTGATTGCTAAGCATAACGTACATGCGTTATCTCATATTACTGGTGGTGGTTTTTGGGAAAATATCCCACGCGTTTTACCTGAGACATTAAAAGCAGATATCGATGGTAATAGCTGGCAATGGCCTGAAATCTTCAACTGGTTACAACAGCATGGCAACATTGATACTTATGAAATGTACCGTACGTTCAACTGTGGCGTAGGTATGATTTTAGTTGTACCACAAGCAGATTTAGCCGGTGCACTTGCACAGTTTAAAGAGCTAGGTGAAAACGCTTGGCACATTGGTAACATTGCAGAACGTCAAGGCGACGAAGAGCAAGTAAGTATCTCTTAAACCAATTGCAGTTAAGGCAAAACATGAGCAAGAAGATTGTAGTATTAATTTCTGGCAATGGTAGTAATCTACAAGCGATCATTGACGCTTGTGAAAATAACACTATCTCTGGCGAAGTTGCTGGTGTCGTATCGAACCGACCTGATGTTTATGGATTAGAGCGTGCAAGTAATAGCAATATTGCCAGTAGCGTACTTGACCATAAGAAATTTGATAGCCGCGAAGACTATGACCTAGAATTAATTAAAGTCATTGACCAATATCAACCAGATTTAGTCGTTCTTGCTGGCTTTATGCGTATTTTAACACCCGCTTTTGTGACACATTATCAAGGGAGAATGTTAAACATTCACCCTTCATTGTTACCAAAGTATCAAGGGTTAAATACACATCAACGGGCTATTGATGCAGGTGACAGTGAACATGGCGTCAGTGTGCATTTTGTAACTGAAGAACTGGATGGTGGTCCAGTTATTTTACAAGCAAAAGTACCTGTATTCCCTGAAGACACTAGTGATGATCTCGCCATGCGTGTTCATGAACAAGAGCACCGAATATATCCATTAGTAGTAAACTGGTTCTGTCAATCGCGCTTAGCGATGGTAACCAACGGACAGTCCCACCAAGCTAAACTCGATGGTCTCATTTTATCACCATCTGGACATGCGGTTGACTAACCGTTGCTACATTTTGTAAAGAGCCCCGTATTTCGGGGCTTTTTCTTACCCTCTTTTTAATGTTCAGCCACATTCTCTCTTATTAACTTATATGAAATAAGGTCGATAGACTGACCAAATGGTAACTCACATTCCACAATATAGTTGCCCTGTTTTGTTCGCCAATAGCCTTCAATATTAAAGCTACCGTCACTATTAAATCGTTCTGAGCGCCAACTTAGCAAACTTATCCCCATTTCCTCCAGTGTCTCTTGACTAAGCTCTTTACATGCCATTTCAACTGGCTTGATTGATAAAACGGCCGATTGTTCCTGAGCGACAGATTGAGCTGAACTAGATAAAAAAAACATGAAAAACAGTGCAAAAAGACTGAATTTGTACATAAAAACCACACATAAAAGTAAAATAGCCAATGGTCTAACTGTAACTGTTTAAAATAGCGTTGACAACAAATCAGGCATTAGCTATAAAGTTGTCTAAATAAAAAATATTAAAAGATTGTTTAACAGATCATTCACCAAAGAGTGACAAACAATTAATACCAGTTACAACTGGTATACAGTGATTAGCGTGTTAACACTCAGGGTCACACTTCACAAAGCCGCCAACATTATAACTGACGAATGACTCAGTTATCACTCGTACCGTTTTGCTATATCAAAACACCGTGTTTTTTAGGAGAGTTTTACCCAATGTGTTCTATTTTTTCTATTTTTGATTTGAAATCAGACCCTCAACAGCTACGCGAAACAGCATTAGAGATGTCAAAGTTAATGCGCCATCGTGGCCCTGACTGGTCTGGAATCTATGCATCAGAGCGTGCCATTTTAGCGCATGAGCGTCTATCAATCGTAGACGTTGATCATGGCGCACAACCATTACTGAACGTAAAACAAGATCATATTCTTGCGGTCAATGGCGAAATATACAATCATAAAGAACTAGCAAAAGACTACCCTAACTTCAAATTTCAAACAAAATCTGACTGTGAAATTATACTCGCACTCTACGAAGCGCAAGGAAATGAGTTTTTAGATCAACTCAATGGGATGTTTGCTTTTGCCCTTTATGACGAATCTCAAGATCGCTACTTACTTGGTCGTGACCACATGGGCATTATCCCAATGTATACGGGCTATGATGAACACGGTAACTTTTATGTCGCTTCTGAAATGAAAGCACTAGTACCTGTTTGTAAAACCGTTGAAGAGTTTCCACCGGGACATTATTTAGATAGTAAAATTGGAAAACCCGTTAAATACTACAACCGTGATTGGTCTGATTACAACAATGTAAAGAACAACGACGCAAGCCCTGCCGCGTTAAAAGTTGCATTAGAAAACTCGGTTAAACGCCAATTAATGTCTGACGTTCCTTATGGTGTATTGTTGTCTGGTGGATTGGATAGTTCTGTTATTTCGGCAATTACCAATGTTTTTGCTAAACGTCGTGTTGAAGATGATGACCAATCCAACGCATGGTGGCCACAACTTCACTCTTTCGCTGTTGGTTTAGAAGGATCACCCGATCTTATTGCTGCACAAAAAGTTGCCGATCATTTAGGGACTGTTCATCACCCTGTACATTTCACTATCCGTGAAGGGTTAGATGCGATTAAAGACGTGATCTATCATCTAGAAACATACGATGTAACAACCATTCGTGCGTCAACCCCGATGTATTTAATGGCACGTAAGATTAAAGCAATGGGAATTAAGATGGTATTATCAGGGGAAGGTTCAGATGAGTTACTCGGCGGGTACTTATATTTCCACAAAGCGCCCAATGCTAAAGAGTTTCACGAAGAAACAGTGCGTAAGTTAAACAAATTACATATGTTTGATTGTGCTCGTGCTAATAAAGCAATGTCGGCATGGGGCGTTGAAGCGCGTGTTCCATTTTTAGACAAAGAGTTTATTGATGCAGCTATGACGCAAAACCCTGATGCAAAACTCATTACAAAAGATCGTATTGAAAAGCATATTTTAAGAGAAGCCTTTGCTGATATGTTACCGGAGTCTGTTGCTTGGCGTCAAAAAGAGCAATTCTCTGACGGTGTAGGCTACTCATGGATTGATGAATTAAAAGCGTATGCAGATACTCAAGTATCCGACTTACAACTTGAGAATGCCGCATTTAAATTTCCACATAACACACCTGATAGCAAAGAAGGTTACTTATTCCGTAGTATCTTTGAAGGTCACTTCCCTAATGAAACTGCTGCTAAATGTGTTCCTGGCGGGAAATCTGTTGCCTGCTCTACACCCGAAGCACTAGCCTGGGACGAAAGTTTCCAAAACATGAATGAACCATCAGGACGAGCAATAGCTGCGGTTCATAATGACAGTTACTAAATAGTCGTTTTAGAACGCTACAAAAAAGCCGCTTTAAAGCGGCTTTTTTGCTAATGAAGCGCCTAACGTGGTGACTCGATTAAACGGATCAGTACAGCTTCTACTTTCAAACAGAACCTAAGGACCGACATCCTGTCGCTTAAGGCATTTATTGTCTATGTAGTTATTCTACATAGACAATAAATAACGCTGCTATTATTCGTTTAGACCGCGAAAAGCAGTCCGATAACTAGTGGAATGGGTATTATTGTTCCCAGTAAGCTTCTTCAAGCGAATCTTCTTTTTCAGGTAAGCCTTTAGACAATCGTGGGGAGTGCTGATTAAGCATTTCAAAACTAACCCGATTTGAATATTTACATACCTGTGCAAACGACGAGTAAGTTAATGCTGGCGTTAAGTGCTTACTTGAGTTAGGAAAATGTTGTCTGTGATAGTGGTTTGCGGCCATATCATGTAACAATGCCGATAATGCGCCATCACCAGCACCATTAGTATTCTTTATCTTTGCTGGACCGCCCATATAGGGCTCAATGTGGGAGAAAACCATAATGGGTTTACGGCAATCTTCAAAACGCATGGCTCGGCTAAACTCAAACTGGTTAAAGTCACTAAGACTTGCCGTTTTTAATGGGTTAGTCGTGGTCCGTTTTAGCTCACAATCTGTATAACCAGATAAATATAAACCATCGGGCCCTGCGGTTAGTAATACTAAGTCAGCTACATTTAGCGCTTGTTGGCTAGCTAACAATGGATCAGACTCACCAGTCAATGTTTCTGCTTCTTCTTCATTCATTGCTAAAACAGTAACATTTGATTTTATAAAATCTAACCACCATTGAGGGTCCTGAGCAATAATTTGCTTTGTACCTAAACTTAAAACAACAGGTATCGAATGCTCATTAGCATAGGCAACTGCTTGCATCGTTGCATCATCGATAGTATCGCCATCCCCTACCCGCATTAAATAAGAGCTTATTACCAACGCAGAAGATTTAGCGATAACATTGTGATCAATATTGTCACGAGTTAGCGCATTCGCCATGCCACGATTAAATGCAAACGTTCGTTCGCCATCTTCACTGATCAACGTAAAACACCTACCGATAGGGCCTGAGACAGGCTGTAGGAGGTCCAAATCAACTTTTGATGACGTATTGCATAAATATTTGTAAGCGTAACCTTTTGCACGTATTGGGTCACTAATGACACCAAACAACACACTACGGTCATCTGATAACACGGAAAAATTATGAAGTGTATTACCAATGGTACCGCCAGCAAATTCATGACTGATAGCATCGCTTTCTAATAGTCGATGATAAATTGCTTCAGCTTGCTGATCGTCGACAAGGCAAGACGTTCCTTTTATCAGATCAAACGCTGTTAAAAAAGCATCGTCAACAGGGGCTTCAATATCGACTAATGTCTGGTCAATACCACAGATATGGCTTTCAATTTTTTGTTTTTTCGCCAAATCCGTAGGTGTTTTACGTGTGCTCACCGGAAAATAATGCTTAATTTTTCGTTGACCAGGAAATTTCATGCGTTTGCCTATTTATGTATCGCTCATCCAAGGAAGGGATGTAGCTCAAGGGCGATATTTTAACGCAATGTTTGAAGCAGCTGTGCACTGCAAGCAAATAAATGTGACAGGTTGCACTCAATTGACATTTTTTTAGGTTAATTTGGCTAAAAAACTATCAACAAAGAATAAAAAAACGCAGAAGAAATTCTGCGTTTTTAGATGTTTAGCTCGAAAAAGTCAGAAAACTTTTCGAGTGGAGTAAACTTTATGCAAGAAGCGTGTTAATTTCAGCGCTTACAGTTGCAACTTCTTTAGTACCATCAAGTTTGTGATATTTATTTAGACCTTGCTCACTTGCTTTTGTGTAGTATTCAACAAGAGGTTTAGTTTGGTCATGATAGATACCTAAACGCTTACGAACAGTAGACTCTTCATCGTCAGGACGGATAGATAAGTCATCACCCGTTACGTCATCTTTGTTTTCAACTTTAGGTGGGTTGTAAACAACGTGATAAACACGGCCAGAGCCAGCATGTACGCGACGACCGCTCATACGCTTAACGATATCTTCGTCAGGAACGTCAATTTCTACAACGTGGTCAACGACAATACCATTTTCTTTCATTGCATCAGCTTGTGGGATTGTGCGAGGGAAACCATCTAAAAGAAAGCCTTTTTCGCAATCATCTTGAGCAACACGTTCCTTAACTAACCCAATGATCAGCTCATCAGAAACTAACTGGCCTGCGTCCATTACTTTTTTTGCTTCTAAACCTAGTGGAGTTTCAGCTTTCACGGCAGCACGTAGCATATCGCCCGTAGAGATTTGAGGGATACCAAAAGTATCCATTAAAAATTGAGCTTGGGTTCCTTTACCAGCGCCTGGTGCGCCTAGTAAGATAATACGCATAATCTATCCCCTGTTGAATAATTAGAATTTTTAATATCAAACGATAATACAGAACCAACAGCGGATGTACAGTGGATAGTGGTTAGACTTTAGGCAGATAAACTAATTGATTAAAAATATTAAATAAAACGACTAAAATGCACTACATTTTATTGATATTGAAAACAAAAAAGCTCGGCATGTGCCGAGCTTTTTATCGAATTATTCATCTTATAGACAATTAATTATTCACCACGAGGTAACGTTGGGTAATCTAAACCAAGCATGTTGCGCATTACACGAACAACCTGACAGCTGTAACCGAACTCATTATCGTACCAAACATAAAGAACACAACTGTTATCACTAGTAATTGTCGCTTTAGAATCAACAACACCAGCGTAACGAGAACCCACTAAATCAGTAGAAACGATTTCGCTAGACGTTGTAAAGTCAATTTGATCTTGCAACTCTGAATGCAATGCCATATCGCGTAAGTAAGTGTTTAACTCTTCAGTTGTCGTACCTTGCTTAAGGTTTAAGTTCATAATCGCCATTGAAACGTTTGGCGTAGGAACACGAATCGCATTACCAGTTAATTTTCCAGCTAATTCAGGAAGTGCTTTTGATACCGCTTTCGCTGCACCAGTCGACGTAATTACCATGTTTAATGGTGCACTACGACCACGACGTGGAGACTTATGGTAGTTATCAATTAAGTTCTGGTCATTAGTGTATGAGTGAACAGTTTCAATATGGCCGTTGGTGATACCAAACTTATCATTAACCGCTTTAAGTACTGGCGTGATAGCGTTGGTAGTACAGCTTGCGGCACTAACGATGCGTGCGTCACCAATCATTTCTTCATTTACACCGTAAACGATGTTATCAATTTCACCTTTAGCTGGTGCTGTTAATAAAACTTTTGAGCTACCGACTGATTTAAGATGCTGTGATAAACCATCAGAATCTGACCAGATACCTGTATTATCAACGATTAATGCGTTGTTGATACCATATTTAGTGTAATCAACTTGGTCTGGAGAGTCTGCATAAATTACTTGAATGTAGTTACCATTAGCGATTAATGCGTTATTTGACTCATCCACTTCAATTGAACCATTAAATGGACCATGAATAGAATCACGACGTAGTAAACTTGCACGTTTTTCTAAATCGCCACCTTTACCACGAACAACAATCGCGCGTAAACGCATGAAGTTAGCTTTACCACTACGTTCAATTAATAAACGAGCTAATAAGCGACCGATACGACCGAAACCGTAAAGGACTACATCACGTGGTTCACCTTGCTCTTCAGCTGCGTGAATCTCTTGTAGCTCTTCTTTTAAGAACTCTTCAACTAACGAGTAGTTCGTACCGTTTTGAGCTGCATATTTAATCGCTAGCTTACCTAAGTCGATTCGTCCGTGAGCAATTTCCATTTCAGAAATCGCTTTTAACAGAGGGAAAGTTTCGCGTAAACGAAGCTTTTCACCAATGTGCTGACGAACATTACGGTGCGCTTTAATAATATCAATGGTAGTAGCTGTTAGTAGCGGACGGCCATAAACTGTGATCTCAACGCCTTGTTGACGAAAAAGTTTACCTAGCAATGGTTGCATTGCTTCAGCAAGTTCTTGACGTTCTTGCCAGCTGTCTAAATACTTATCTTGGTTCATTTAAGCTTCCTTAATTAGGCTAAATTTGAAAAGCGAATCCGTTTTACGGTAGAGTAACATTTATACCGTGGTCTGTAGTTAACACATTAGTGTTAAACCACACCCATGTAATAAACGATGTAACATTTCATTGTCTATACAACAAATGGCTAAGTACCGGGCCAGCAATGATAAAATCGCTACTGATCTCGCTACTAATTTTCGGCGACATTCTATAGCAGCAGCCACAAAAATGCTACTAAAATCACGCTTTTGACGTAGTGTAATTTTTTAATCAGGAATGAAATTTGAGTACACGTGCAAGCAACATTTTACCTCTTTGTGCCGTTTTAATTTTGAGCGGCTGTGACTTTGGCGGGGAAACTATTTACGCCATCTGTGAGGACAAGCCACAAATTTGTAATGATATAAAAACAGAAGGTTGGTGTAAAAACGAACGCGCTTTAGTCATTAGAAATCGAGCTAAAGAGGTTGAAGGTAGTGTCAGTGACCGACACTTGTATCAAAGCCTTAAGGATTGGAAAAGCTTTAGCCAATGTATTGAAATTGCGGCAAATATCAAACGACGTCAGATCAAAGATAGGACAGCGGTTAAACCTGCTACTTTCTTAAAAACACTTGAAGAAATTGAAAAGATTGAGCGACAGACTTCCGATAGCAACCTACCACAATTCTTGTATTACCATTGGGCTGAAACTGGTGATAAATCAAAGATTAAAAGATTAATATCACTTGATCGTCGTAATAAGCTCAGAACAACAGAATTGCAGTTGATGATTGCCAGCTATTACACAAAACACGATAAAAAGAAAGCAATTAAAGCGCAATACAAGGCGTTAAAATACTTAACAGAAGACGATTTAGAAACACTTGATCCTAGCCTATTCGCTAGTTTGGCTACCCATTTTTACCAAACAGAAAAATACGAACTCGCTTATATTTGGACGCAGATATCGGCCCTAGCTGGGCTTAGCCCAAATGAATATACTTCACTGAAGAGAAAACTGTCAGATTTAACAATAGATACAGATAAGCTTAACGAAATAGCGGAACACACCTACGAATCAATCTATGACCTAGACTTTGTTGCTCCTCCACAAAGTGGCAGTAACTAAATTTAAAGTTGCTGTAATAAAATTACAATATTAAAGTAATTTAATTGCAAAGTACGCCTAAAGTATGTCATATTGCCTGTAAATAATTTACAGGCAATTTTTTTTATGAACGTATTAGAGCAAATTACCGTCAGTTTAAATAAGTTGAGTCGGTCTGAGCGCAAAGTGGCTGATGCAATTTTAGCCTCTCCGAAGTCTGCTATACACTCTAGTATTGCAACCTTAGCTAAGTTAGCTGATGTGAGCGAACCGACTGTTAACCGTTTTTGCCGAAGAATGGACACAAAAGGCTTTCCTGATTTCAAACTACATCTTGCACAAAGTTTGGCTAATGGGACGCCTTATGTAAATCGCCACGTTGAAGAAAGCGATAGTGTCGAAGATTATACCAATAAGATTTATGAAGCCACATTAGCCAGCCTCGACCGAAGTCGACAGATGGTTGATACCGTTTCTATTAACAAAGCTGTCGATATTTTAACGCAAGCGAAAAAGATTTCCTTTTTTGGTCTCGGAGCATCAGCCGCTGTAGCACAAGATGCCCTCAATAAGTTTTTCCGCTTTAATGTGCCGGTGCAAAGTTTTCAAGATGGCTTAATGCAACGCATGAGCTGTATTAATTCATCCGATGGTGATGTTGTCATCTTAATTTCACATACAGGGCGTACAAAGTCATTAGTAGAATTAGCGATAATGGCTAAAGAGAATGATGCGACAGTGATTGGTATTACCGCGACAGACTCCCCCCTGGCCAATGAGTGTAATTTAGTTATTTCTTCGGAAGTTCCAGAAGATACTGACTTATACATGCCAATGGCATCTCGGATTGGGCAACTCGTTATCATCGATGTATTGGCCACGGGCTTTACATTGCGTCGTGGAAGTAAGTTTAGAGACAACTTACAGAAAGTTAAGCAAGGTATTAAAGAGTCTCGGTTTAACAAGTTATTGGAAAATTAGTTTACATTTAGAACTAATAGTCAGATTTTCACTAGGTTGTGTATTCCCCTTCCAACCTAAAACTAACAAGCGTAAACAAGCTGGAAAAAACTATGTCAACTTTTAGAAGAACGAAGATTTTAACTACATTAGGTCCATCAACTGATACTCCTGAGGTATTAGAGCAATTGATCCAAGCTGGTGCTAATGTAGTCCGCTTAAACTTTTCTCACGGCAGCGCTCAAGATCATATCGCTCGTGCAGAAATGGTTCGTGCAGCGGCCAAGAAACTAAACACTTACGTCGGTATCTTAGGTGACTTACAAGGCCCTAAAATTCGTGTTGCGCGCTTTAAAGAGGCAAAAATTCAATTAGCCATTGGCGATGTATTTACACTTGATGCTGCCCTTGATAAAGACAGTGGTGATCAAAACCAAGTAGGTCTTGATTACTCTGAATTACCAAATGATGTTGAACCAGGTGACATGTTGTTACTTGATGACGGTCGTGTTCAATTACGTGTTACATCTATTGATGGCAGTAAAGTGATCACTGAAGTCGTTATCGGCGGTCCATTGTCAAATAACAAAGGAATCAACAAACAAGGTGGTGGTTTAACGGCTGACGCATTAACAGACAAAGATAAAGAAGACATCATTACTGCCGCTGAAATAGGGGTTGAATACTTAGCGGTTTCATTCCCACGTAATGGCGATGAGATGCGTTATGCGCGTAATCTTGCTGAAAAGGCCGGTTTAAAAACCAAACTGGTAGCAAAAGTTGAACGTGCCGAAGTTGTTGCTACGGATGAAGCGCTAGACGATGTTATCCTTGCATCCGATGCAGTTATGGTTGCACGTGGTGATTTAGGTGTTGAAATAGGTGATGCTGAACTGGTTGCCGTTCAAAAGAACATTATAGGACGTACTCGTACTCTTAATCGTGTTGTTATTACTGCAACACAGATGATGGAATCAATGATAACAAGCCCAATGCCAACTCGAGCCGAAGTAATGGACGTTGCCAATGCCGTACTCGATGGTACTGATGCCGTGATGTTATCTGCTGAAACGGCCGCTGGTGACTACCCAATTGAAACAGTACAAGCTATGGCAAATGTTTGTTTGGGTGCAGAAAGCCACCCTTCTATCGTTAAGTCACGTCACCGTATGCAAGAAGAGTTTAACTCTGTTGAAGAAACTATCGCATTATCGACAATGTACGCCGCGAATCACATGACAGGAATTAAAGCTATCGTCGCATTAAGTGAGTCAGGTGCAACACCGCAGTTGATGTCGCGTATAAGTTCACACCTACCTATTTACTGTTTATCACGTCATCACGCAACATTAGCTGCTGCTGCACTATACCGCGGCGTATACTCAGTAAAATTTGATTCGACTCAAGTAGACTCAGATAGCTTAACTATGTCTGCTCTTGCTGAATTAAAGATTCAAGGCCATGTGAGTGAAGGTGACTTAGTACTATTCACCTGTGGTGACCGTATGGAAACTGTCGGTGGTACAAATACTTGTAAGATTTTAAAAGTTAAATAATTCTACATTTAGCAAATAAAAAGCCGCTAATTTTCGTTAGCGGTTTTTTTGTACCAAGGGGTCAACTCAAAGACAACTTTTCATCAAGTGCATCATTTAGCTATGGTAATAACCCTGAACGTAGGTCATCTATCACCTTCCCGTCATTGGCTAAGCTACCTTGAGTGACCAACTCAACGGTCCCCGATAGATTGGTGACTGCTCTAAGCGTCTCAGCTAAAGCAACGCTCAACGTTTGCTGTTCATCAACACTCAGTACGGTGAAGTCTACCTCGCATTGCAATGACATAACGTCATTATTATTATGCTGTGTAATGTTCAGTCGCAGTTTAAACAATGTCTCATATTTATCACGAATAGACTCTATTTGTTCTGGATGAACGAACATTCCCTTCACTTTCGCCGTTTGATCAGCACGCCCTAACCAACCTTTTAACCGTTTATTGGTGCGTCCACACGAAGTAGTTTGTGATACAAACGCTGACAAATCACCAGTAGCGAAACGGATTAACGGATAGTCTCTGTTGAAACTCGTGACCACAACCTCTCCAATCTCACCATTCGCTACAGGAGCACCACTTCCAGGACGAACGATTTCGACAATAATGTCTTCAGCAACCACCAGCCCTTCATTACGTTCACTCTCATAAGCGATCAATCCGATATCTGCACTAGCATAAGCCTGTTTGACCAGAATGCCACGATGCAAAAACTCCTGTTGTAAGGTTTCAGGTAATGCTTCACCAGTGACTAATGCTTTATTGATGGAAGTGACATCGCGGCCTTGCTCATCTGCTTTATTTAAAATAATATTTAAAAATGATGGTGTACCACTATAAGCTGTCGGTCTAAGCATTTCGATAATTTCAAGCTGCTGCTCTGTTTGACCTGGGCCTGCTGGTATCACCCGTGCGCCACAGGCGCGAGCACCAGAATCCATAATAAAACCGCCCGGTGTCATATGATAGGATAAACAATTAAGCACTAGATCATTTGACGTAAAATTAGCCGCTGCAAAGGCATTTCCCATACGCCACCAGTCATCACTGGTTGATTCTAATTCAAATATGGGTCCCGGTGAGCGGAACACCCTTGATACGCGACCACTTTCAGCATTAATATCACCAAATGGTGGACACTCTTTTTGCAGTCTAATCAAGTCTGACTTTCGTGTGACAGGGATTGTCGCTAATTGTTCTAGAGTCGTCACACTCGAGGCCTTAACAGACTGTAAATGATTGCGATAATAAGCTGATTCAATCTGACAAAAGTTAATAAAATCGGGGAGTTTCGCCAACAATGTTTGTTCTCGCACAGCTGCTGGCTGAAATGGTTGCTCAAAGCTTTGTAGCTTATTCATAGAAGGTTGCTCTTTTTTTGTATCAGTAAAGGCGGTCTCTGTGATAATAGAAACCATTTAAGGGCACAGCGTATTATAGCCAGCGCTTACGACGTTTATATGATTTTAAGTTCTTAAAGCTTTTACGCTCTTCATTACCGCCACCTAGATAAAACTCTTTAACGTCTTCATTATTGAGTAATTCATCTTGCGTGCCATCAAGCACAATTTTTCCAGACTCCATAATGTAACCATAATTCGCCGCTTTAAGTGCATAGTTAGCATTTTGTTCCACCAGCAGCATCGTAATTCCTTGCTCACGATTAATCTGGCCAATGATGCTAAACACTTCTTTAACAAGTAACGGTGAGAGCCCCATGGACGGCTCATCAAGACAGATCATTTTAGGTCTCGCCATTAACGCACGGCCAATTGCCAACATTTGTTGTTCACCGCCAGAAAGATACCCAGCTAAGCCTGTACGTTCTTTTAATCTTGGGAAATAATTAAATACCATTTCGATATCTTGATTGATTTGAGAGTCATTTCGTGTGTAAGCGCCTAATTTAAGGTTCTCAATCGCAGTCATATCTTCAATGATTCGTCTACCTTCCATAACTTGGAACACCCCACTTCGAACGACATCCTCCGCATTCTTATTATCTATACGCTCTCCCATGAACGTAATATCACCTTTAGTAACTTCCCCATCTTCACTTTTCAATAAGCCAGAAATGGCCTTTAACGTTGTTGATTTTCCCGCTCCATTTGGACCAAGTAATGTCACCACATCCCCCTCCGGAACGGCAAGGCTGACACCACGTAAAACTTGAATAACCTCATCATATACAACTTCAATATTGTTAACTGTAAGGATTGGGTTGGCTGGTTGAATATTAATTGCTGGTTGTGACATAGATACTCCAATATAAATAGCTGGGGTAAGGGACTTACCCCAATGAAATGATTAATAACCTAACCAATCAACGCGACGGTCTAATGTAACTTGAGATACCTTTTCAATGGCAATATCACCGCCATTGTAGTTACCTTGATAAATATTCACTTGGTTAATACCACGATGGTCATCAGCTTTCCAATTGGCTGCAAGACAGACACCTTCTAGCCCTTTTGGCACCCAGTTATCACGAGCGTACATGCCTTTTTTGATATTTTCCCCTGTGATCCCTCCGTTTTCTTTTGCCCACTCCATGGCCTCTTTCATGAAGTAGGTTGAACATACCCCTCGCATATAATGATGGACACGTTCTTTCTGTCCTTTAGGATCTGACATCTTAGAGATCTCCTTAATCAAGGCCATGCCAGGTGACGTGTCGGTCCAAAACGGTGTCATTGTTGGAAAGACATAATTCTTAATACCTTCGCCACCCGCTTGGAAAATCTTCTTATCGCCTCCCCAAATGTTCGACATGAATTGAATATTGGTACCGACAGTGTTACAGGACTTGACTAACGACAACACCGACCCCCCTAAATTACCAATATAACCATAATTAGAACCAGAACTTTTCAGGCTTAAACACTGCGCTTTGAAGTCTCCAGGTTTCATAGAAATAACCACAGACGGCATTACTTTAAATCCGAGCTCCTGAGCATATTCGGCACAAGCAGCCTTAGGCGCATTTGGAAAGGGGTGATTAGCACCAATGTGAGTAAATTTAGGTTGCCCTTGGTTACCTTTCTTCTTCCAGTCAGCTGCTGCCCACTGAACTAAACCGCGACATGCATCTGAATAAGACGCACCATAAAAAAAGTTATAAGGCGCAGGTTTCTTCGTATGCGGATTCTTACCTTGCGGATCGGTTAAATGTCCCGAATAAGATGCTGAGAATACCGGTGTCTTATCTTTGGCCACAAAAGAGATCAGCGCTTCCGTGTCAGCCGTTCCCCACCCTTGCATCGCTACCATCTTTTTGCGTGAATGCCATTTTTTATATGATGCAATCGCTTGAGGTACTTTATAAGCGTAATCGATTGTTTCATATTCCAAAGCAGTACCTTTTATACCACCATTTTTATTGATATAAGCCAGGGAATCTCTCACACCATCAGCGTAATTTTTTCCCACAAACGCCGTTGGCCCAGACATATCAGCAAGGTGACCGACAAACACGGAATCTTTTGCTTGTGCTTGGCTTGCTACGCCCACTGTAAGACAGCTTAAAATAGAAGTTACTAATACTTTCTTTTGCATTGTTATTTCCTTTTTTGTACTGATTATTATTGTTT
Source organism: Psychrobium sp. 1_MG-2023 (assembly GCF_030689115.1). Taxonomy (NCBI): domain Bacteria; kingdom Pseudomonadati; phylum Pseudomonadota; class Gammaproteobacteria; order Alteromonadales; family Shewanellaceae; genus Psychrobium; species Psychrobium sp. 1_MG-2023. The sequence continues at coordinate 68,384 of NZ_JAUYVJ010000005.1, forward strand.
AGTTATTACTGTTTGTGACTTGATTTGTGATTAATATGAAAATGGATAAAATTTCCAATAGTTTTTAATTTGTGCCCAGCGATGGGCCATACCTTCTGGCTCGAAGATTAAGAACAGGATAATTACCAAGCCAATGGCCATCTCTTTGATGTAAGCAAGGCCATCCACGACCATCGGTATGTTGCCCCAATCAGTCATTTTCATCATGCCTACCCCACCTTCGAGTACCTCTGGTAAGAACACCATAAAAACAACGCCCATTAAGGTGCCTTTAACAGAACCTAAGCCACCGATAATAATCATCGCTAAGAACTGTATAGACATGAAGATAGTGAAGCCTTCCGCCGAAACATAACCTAAGTAATGAGCATAAAGCGCACCACCAATACCTGCATAAAATGAAGACACACCAAATGAGAGCAAACGGTATTTATTCAGTTTAATCCCCATTATTTCTGCTGATAGGTAATGGTCACGCACAGCGACAAACGCACGACCTTCACGAGAACGCATTAAGTTACACCCCCAGATGTACATAAACACTAGAGCGAACAACGCGATATAGAAGAAACTTTCATCTGTATCAAAGACAATACCCATTAGTGAAATAGGTTCTGCAGAGGCTCCGGCTGAGCCACCAGAAAACCACTCCGCCCGAGCAAAGAAATCTTCAAGAATGAATTGTGCAGCTAAGGTGGCGATTGCAAGGTATAGCCCTTTAATCCGAGACGCCGGCAGGCCAAATAGCATCCCCACTGCCATAGTGATAAAACCGGCCATGGGAATACATAACCAAACAGGAATACCAAACGAGGTATTCAGCCAGGCAGATGTAAACGCACCCACTCCAAAAAAGGCACCATGACCCAGTGATATTTGACCGGTATAACCGACTAAGATATTTAACCCTAGCGCAGCAATCCCCAAATATGACATTTGGATGAACAGCGTTAAATAGTAAGCATCTAATACCATTGGCGCTGCACAAAGTAGTGTGATAGCGGCAATCGCGACTAATCGAATAGTGTTAGTCTCATAAATCGTATCATCTTGTTTATAGCTGGTACGGAAATCTCCGCACGGTCGCATCATTAAACTCGACATAAAAACTCCTGAAATTAGGTTGAGTAGCAGGTATCCCCTATGAACATCACCTGCTAACATGACTTTGTACTGTGTATCGTAATATCACTAAATACGTTCGATATCTTTAGTGCCAAATAAGCCGTAGGGTTTGAACCATAAGATAATCAACAGGACATAAAATGGCGCAATGTCATACATATTGCCGACATGGAGATATTGACTATCGAAGAATTCAGCCACGTTCTCGAGCACCCCAATCGTTAAACCACCAACAATGGCACCCACAACAGAATCTAACCCGCCTAAAATAACAGCAGGGAATACCTTAACGCCCATCGTTGATAGTGAGTTTGATACACCATTAACCAAGCCGATAACCACACCAGCTGTTGCTGATAACGTCGCAGCAATACCCCAGCTCATCGCAAAGACCTGTTTCACTGAAATACCCAAACTTTGTGCAATCTGCTGATTAAATGCGGTCGCTCGCATCGCCAAACCATACTTCGAGTACTTAAAGAACAGGAAGAACGCCACCATAATCGCTAATGAAATTACCGTACTCATCAAATAAGCCATTTCTATGTTAAGACCTAGAATTTGTACACTTTCACTTTCAAAGACCTTGGGATAACTCTGTGGTGACACGCCAAATATCCACTTCATTAGTGATTGGAAGAAAATGGATAGGCCAATGGTGATCATAATTACCGAGATAATCGGCTCACCAATCATTGGCCTGAGTACCACCATCTGTAGTAATACGCCAAACAGAGCCATAAACACCATGGTGAGAATAAAACCCATAAAGAATGGCAGTTGAAAGTAAGTTAGAAACGCCCAACAGACCCACGCACCGACGAGTAGAAACTCCCCTTGGGCAAAGTTGACAATTTGTGTTGATTTATACACCAGCACAAAGCACATCCCGACCACGCCGTAAAGCAAACCAACAATGATCCCGTTCACAATGAGCTGCATTAATAATTCAAAATTCATGACACTTTCCTCTCTAAACTAGGGCTAGTCGACTCAATGCTTGGTGAAATCAATGTTTCAACATTGAGCTTAGTTTGAATCCGTGTTTTAGTGCCGTCTTGGAATACAATCATTGTATCAATATCAACAGCTTGCGCGTCATCATAAACAGATTCAATAATGTCACCATACTTCTCGGCCACCACCCCTCGGCGAACTTTACGGGTACGAGTTAGCTCTCCATCGTCAGCATCTAGCTCTTTATAAAGCAAAACGAATTTATGGATCTTCTGCGCAGGTGGGAGAGTTTCATTGACGCGAGCAACTTCTTCACTGAGTTTTTGATAGACCTCAGGAAGTGATGAAAGATTGGTATAATTAGTAAAAGCAAGACCTTGCTGTTCTGCCCATTTTGATAAAATACTAAAGCGGATACATATCAACGCGGATAGATAAGGTTTATCTTTACCCAGAATCACTGCTTCGCCGATAAAGGATGAGAATTTTAGCTTGTTCTCAATGTACTGCGGTGAGTATTGAACATCGTTACTAGTGCGAGCCAAGTCCTTAATTCTATCGATAACAACTAAATGACCTGACGGTTTAAAGTAACCCGCATCACCGGTATGCATCCAGCCATCTTTAACGTCTTCATCGTAAGCAGTTTGATTGTTAAGGTAACCTGTAAACATCCCCACGGTTTTAGCGATGACTTCCCCTAACCCTTCTTTATCAGGGTTAATGACTTTAATCTCTGCACTGTCGAAACATACACCAACACTGTCATAATCAACATCGTCCTCTTTGTGAATAGTGTAGGCGCCGCACATTTCTGTTTGCCCATAAAGCTGACGTAGCGGTACTCCAATAGTTTGAAAGAACTTAAAGGTATCAGGCCCCATGGCAGCACCACCCGTTGCGGCAGACTTTAGGAATGAAAACCCAAGACGGTCGCGTAATGCCTTCATTAATAACCATTCCGCTAAACGCGAAGTTTTACCTTGTTCACGGTAACGATCCGCTCGCGCCATCGCAAAGTCATATAGGCGACGTTTAAGGGGGGTTGAGTCCATCATTCTTGCTTGCACATCGGCTAGGATCCCTTCCCAAACCCGAGGTGCTAAAAGAACAAAGTGAGGGCCTATTTCACGAAGGTCAGACATCAACGTTTCTTTTTCTTCGACAAAATTGACCACTTGCCTGGCAATCAATGCCTGACCTACCGCATACACTTGCTCCATAATCCATGGCAGAGGGAGTACTGATACATAGTTATCACCAGGCTGGCGGGGATCGGCACGTAAATAAGAACTACAGTGTTGAACAAAATTGCCACCATTGAGCAGCGCAATTTTGGGTTTAGACGTCGTACCCGACGTGGTGCAATATATCGAAATGTCGTTTGCAGATGTCGCGTCCACCAGCTCATCGTAGCGCTTAGCATGCGTTTTATCTATTCGCTGGCCACGCTCATAAATCGTTTCAACACTGATTAAACGTTTATCGTCATATTTACGCATACCGCGTTTGTCACAATAAACAATGTGCTTAACCTTTGGGATTTTGTCACCTAGTTCAAGCAACTTATCACACTGTTCTTCATCTTCAGCAATGACTACAGTCGCGCCACTACTATCAAGTAGATAAACGACTTCATCGTGCATTGAGTCTTGATAAATACCTAACGAATAGCAGCGCATTGCATGAGCTGCAACTTCACCCCACACCCACTCGGGACGATTATCACCGATTAGCGCCACAGCATCCTCTGGGTTAATATCCATATCAAGTAGCGCTAACGTCATCCACTTAACTCGGTTGTGATAGTCGAGCCAAGTAAACTCATTCCAAATACCGAATTCTTTCTCCCGCATAGCAATATCTTGCGGAAAATGTTGCGCATTGTGACGCAATATTTTGGGAAACGTATCTAGTTCCCCCATATCAAAAGTATTTAATTGATCACTCATTAACTGATCTCCTCTAACTGCTCATTCTCGTCCTCAATCCCTAAGTAAGCCCGTTTAACATAAGGGTCAGCCATAACATCATCAGGTAAACCACAAATTAGTTTTTTACCAAAATCAAGGACCATCACTTGATCTGAAATATCCATCACCACCCCCATGTCATGCTCAATCATCACTATGGTGATGCCAAACTCCTGATTTAGATCGAGAATATAACGGGCCATGTCTTCCTTTTCCTCAAGGTTCATTCCCGCCATTGGCTCATCAAGCAAGATTAATTTTGGCTTTAACGCCATGGCACGGGCGAGTTCAACGCGCTTACGCAGCCCATAAGACAGCGTTCCGGCCACTGATTTGCGAATATGAGAGATTTCTAGAAAATCTATGACTTCTTCAACCTCACGGCGATGCTCGAGTTCTTCTTGTTGGGCTTTACTTGCCCAGTAGAGTGGCCCCGTCAACCAGTTGTTCTTTAACATATGGTGACGTCCAACCATGATGTTCTCTAATACACTCATATGACCAAATAACGCTAAGTTCTGGAATGTCCGGCCCATGCCAAGATCTGCACGGTCATTGGGTTTCAAATGAGTAACATCTTTGTTATTAAAACTTATTGAGCCACTGTTAGGTTGATAGCGACCCGAAATGCAATTGAGCATCGATGTCTTGCCGGCCCCGTTCGGGCCGATAATTGAAAAAACAGCGCCTTGCTCAACTTCAAAGCTAACATCGGTGAGCGCTTTAACGCCACCAAAGGCCAGCGAGATGTGTTCTACTTTTAGTATTGGTTTTGACATACCAACCGCCTAATAATTATCACTGTCGACAGTGAGGTTCTTCACTATCAGAAATAAACAAAAGAAATGAACGATGAATCGCAATTCGCTTCTTACAGGGTATATTGCAAAGAAATCTGCGCGTAATTTGAATCAGCGTTTTGCTCATCCATCGAGAAGTTTCCGACTTCAAAACCCACAGCTAATTGTTTAGTAATGTTATTGAAGAGGTTAACGCTCCACTGAGAACGCTCAGCACCTGAGACATCTGCGTCTATTTTTCCGTAGAGTACCGTTGAGCGAAGGTTTTCATCCCAAAAATGACGATAGGCTGCTAAATAAGAAGTAACATCTTCGACTTTTTCATCGACTAAGTCTTTAGCCGCTGCCACACCGACATAACGACCGAGCTCACCTTGATGAATCTGGAATCTGAAATCATCTTTACCAATAGACTGAATGCGACCTGCGATCGATGCTCCAAAAGTACTTTTGTTTTCACCTGATACAGTGGTTAGGCTTCGCGCTAAACCAGAAACAGAAACACTTCCCCAATCGCCTTTAGCGTTATAACGAGCAACGACATCTGGTACATTGTCATTACTTGGATCGCCGCCCCACGATTCAGGGTTTTCTACAGAGAATTGAAAGTTTCCTGTGGTGTATCGCAATTGACCTTGCCTAATAAAGACTAAGCCTGTTGTCGCACCAGCAAAGTCCGCCGATTCGGGGATCGCACTAGTATTCATGAATGTCGACCACGTCTGCCCCGCTGTAATTCCTTTATATTTGATAAAAGCATGGCGTAAGCGTGGGTTGGCTGAGTTAGAAACAATCTGATTGCCGCCACCACCAAGAAAGTCCAGTTCGATATAACCCATCAAATCGCCATGAACGTATTTAGTATTAAAGCGGGTTTCATTGGCATTAATTCTAAACTGAGACGCGCTCTCATCGAGTACAGCGCCCGTACCAATCCAAAAGTCACGGTAGGCAACATCACCGTCAACATAGCGACCATCGATTTTGATATAACCACCAAACGAAATTGTGTCCTCGTCTGATATCTTTATTTCATAGCCTGCTGATGCCACGCTACTTGCACCGAGTAAAGTGGTAGCAACTAACATTTTTGCATAATTATTCTTAGCTAATTTAATCATTCATACTTCCTTGGTTGTCTTGTTGTTTTTTATTAATCCTACCCCTCGCGTTAAAATCAACAATTGGAATTACGGGCTAGCACTCGGTGCTTAACACTAAACAACTAACGCTTTTAAATTAGTGCTTTACATTTAGTCCTTAAGGACTAGTACTTTCTTTCGTCGATAGTTTTTATATTGATGAGGTCTTTTATGGTAAGTTTTACCGTATGTGGTAGTTGTCTAGGAAGTGTATGTTTTCAAACTGGTTACTAATCAATGTTAGCCTCGGTTATATCGGCCTGTTATTTCTGATTGCTCACCTAGGTGGCAAATACCGACATCAACTCGCTGAAAGACAACACACCATCATTTATGCCCTATCTTTGGGGGTATATTGTACTTCGTGGGGTTTTTTAGGCACATCAGCACAGGCTGCCAACAACTCTTTTACCTACTTATCCGTTTATTTAGGTCCGATCTTATTATTTATTTTTGCTTGGCCGCTAATACAACGAATCATAAAAACGAGTTTAGCGCTTAAAATCACTTCTATTGCAGATCTCCTTTCTGCTCGTTTTGGAAAAGCACGAAACCTAGCTGTGTTAGTAACAATCGTCGCCTTGATTGGTACCTTGCCTTATATAACACTCCAACTTAAAGCCATCATTTACTCATTCACTATATTGCAACAGGAGCAAAACCTAAGTGAGTGGAAGCTTGGATTAATTATTAGTGTCATCCTTGCCATCTTTACCATGATCTTTGGTATCCGCACCATCAATGTCACCGAACGGCACCCAGGTGTTATGATAGCCATAGCATTTGAGTCATTAATTAAATTAACAGCTTTTTTAATGGTGGGACTCTTTGTTAGTTTTGTCGTTTATGATTCCCCCATCGAAATCATTAACTTAGCTATTGAGCAACAAGCCATCTCTAAGCAGTTTGAGCCCGGTAATTTTGTGGCAATGGTTGGGTTACTAATTATTGTGATGTCGGCTTTTTTGTGTTTGCCACGCCAATTCCAAGTGATGTTTGTTGAAATTAAAGACAAAAAACACAGTAGTTGGGCCCGTTGGCTACTCCCCGCTTACATATTAATTTTTGCACTGTTCGCCGCACCAATCGGCTTAGCGGGAAAGCTAAATTATGGGGAGTCCTTACAATCGGCTGCGTACGTTTTATTTTTACCCGCCTATGATGGTGAAATATGGCTGTCATTGTTTGCGTTTATCGGCGCAATCTCTGCTGCTAGCTCAATGGTTATTGTTTCAACTATTGCATTAAGCACGATGTTAAGTAATGAAATTGCTTTCCCACTACTGTTTAAACTGACTAAGCAAAAACAGCAGTATTACGATCGATTTAAAGCTCAGTTGCTATTAACCCGCAAACTGCTCGTTGTTGTTGTCATTGCGTTAAGTTATGCAATGTTAATTCTCTCCCCTGCTGATACACTCGCGTCATTAGGTGAGGTCGCCTTTGGAGCAATAGCACAGATAGGACCGAGTTTGTTAGCTGCTTTCTTTTGGCGCAGAGCAACATTAGTGGGTGTATTAACAGCAATTAGTACAGGGTTTTCTATCTGGGTGCTGTTTAATTTAATGCCTCAATTAGGTCTGTATACACACCCATTACTAAACACTAACTGGCCTGCGACAACCACAATAACGTTAATTGCCTTAGCAGCCAACATCACAGTGCTGTATAGCGTTTCGGTATCGACGCGGCAAAGCATTCGTGAACAGATGCAAAGTAAATATTTTAACCAATCAACCGACAAACCACTGTGGCAATTCACAAAACAGCCGAACATAGAAATTAGAGAGCTTGAATGTCTTGTCGCGCGCTTTATCGGTGATCAGAAGGCAAAAGCCTGTTTTACAAGCTTTATTGCTACCACCGAAGCAGACAAACCCAAAGATTATAATCAAGCGCTAATCCTTCATACTGAGCAAACGCTAGCCAGTATTATGGGCGCTGCCTCAGCAAAGCTTGTAACCTCGTTTGCATTAGGCGGTCGTGATATTGCTTTTGATCAGGTCGCCGACCTTGTTGAAAAGAACTCTACCCAACAACTCGAATTTAATCGCACGGTATTACAGCGCGCAATTGAAAATGCCAGCGAAGGCATCTCAGTAATCGATAGCGAACTCACTTTAGTGGCTTGGAATGACAAATACCTTGATATCTTTAACTTCCCAAAACACTTAATTTATATCGGGGCACCGATCTCAGAACTAATACGCTTTAACCTAACACAACAGCATAACGTGTTAGATATTGAACATCAGGTACAAAAGCGCCTAACCTATATAAAACAAGGAAGTCGACATAGTTCAGAGCGTCAACTTAAGAATGGCAAGGTAATACATATTGAGGGCAATCCTATCCCTGGTGGTGGCTTTGTTATGATCTTTAGTGATATTACCGTTTACCGTCAAACAGAAGCATATTTAAAAGAAGAAAATGATGACTTAGAAAACCGAGTTGAAAAGCGAACAAGTGAATTAGAAAAAGCTAACCAAGAGCTTGAACTTGCCAACTTAGAGCTGGCACAAGCGCAGCAGCGTGCAGAACAAGCCCATCTCAAAAAGAGCCAATACTTAAGAGCCTGTAGTCACGACCTATTACAACCACTCTCTGCCGCACGATTATTCTCTTCAGCGCTGAGCTTAAGTCCTCGTGTGAATGCTCAAGAACGTGAACAAATGGATCAGATTAACACTTCATTAGAAATAGCGAATACCCTATTACAAGATCTTAACGAGATGGCACGTATTGAGAGTGGCAATATCACGCCTGATATACGAGTATTTAGCATCAATGAACTCTTTGACAAGCTGGTGGCAGAATTCAATGCTATGGCAGGCGAGTATAAAGTAAAGTTTCGTTACCATCATTCAAGGTTATACATTAAAAGTGACCTAACCCTGCTTTCTCGAGTGATTCAAAACTTTTTAAGTAATGCGTTTCGTTACAGTAGGCAAGGACAGGTCGTACTGGGTTGCCGTCGACGAGGTGATTCAGTGACAATTCAAGTGATTGATACGGGTCCCGGCATCCCTCAATCAATGCAACAAAAGGTGTTTAATCAATTTACACAATTGTCTGGTAATCAATCTACGATTGGACCGAAAGGACTTGGCTTAGGTTTAAACATTGCGCAAAGTCTAGCTAAGCTCTTAGGCCACCCACTAGGTTTACGCTCAGCCCAAGGACATGGCAGCACATTCGAAATCACCGTCCCGACAGCTCAAAAACCAGTTATATCCGCTAAGCTTTTCCCTAATCAGCGGATCTCTCTCAAGGAAGTAGGCGTACTGTGTGTGGATAATGAGCCACAAGTACTGGCAGCGATGACCGCCTTACTTACAGGGTGGCAATGTAACGTTTTTAGTGCATCTACACCAGAACAAGCCTTAACCCTGTTTTCACAGCACAAAGATCAGATAGATATCCTACTAATAGATTATGAGTTAACAGATGAAATAGATGACCAAACGCTAGTCAAACCACGTGACGATAAACAAGAGGCTGTGTTCAATGGGATTGGCTTAACTCAGCAGTTACGAAGTCAACGGTCGTACCCACTTCCAGCGATTTTGATCACAGCAACCAACGATGAATTTGTTAAAATAAATGCTAAACGACATAATATAGCGTTTTTGGCAAAGATTATTAAACCACTAGCACTTCGCTCATTAATGAGTGCATTATTAGCACAGACCTTAAAAGATAATTACCTTAGCCGGGAACGATGATTACCAAAGCCCGCAGCTCGAAAGAAAGAACGTTTGGCTATTAAATAAAATTAAAAACTAACTTTACCAAGTCAGTCTTTAGATACGAGCACCGTTTGGTAACACAGCATTAGCAAGTTGTAATTCATTTAACATGATGACAGCTTGCGTGCGGTTTTTAACACCCAGTTTGAGAAAGATGGTGCTTGCGTGGCTTTTAATCGTCGACTCAGATAAGCCAAGCTCGTAGGCAATTTGTTTATTAAGCAAACCATCGGCAAACATCAATAAGATTTTATGCTGCTGTGGGGTCAACGAGGTAATACGCTCATCAGCCTCAGTTGACTGTTCAACGTTATGGTTATGTGATTCGCCCGGTAGCCAGACATTGCCGGCTAATACCTCATTAATCGCAAGAACCATTTCTGGCACAGGTGTAGATTTAGGTATGTAACCGCAAGCCCCTTGACTCATGGCTTGATTGATTGAATCACTGTCTTCGATTCCAGACACAATAACCACGCCTAATTGCGGGTAAAGCTGTCTAATGTTCATCAAGGTATTAAAGCCCTGACCACCTGGGATATCCAGATCAAGTAATAGCAAATCAGCCTGTTGCTGTGCTAACAAAGCTTCTAAAGCAGAAATAGTGTCAACTTCTGATACCTGCGCCTCATTGATATTTGTTTCAAGCATCATTGACAGTGCTTGACTGAACAAAGGGTGGTCATCCGCTATTATTATTTTTATTTGGGGTACCATATCCATTACAGCCTTTAATTGTTGATATAGGTTGCGCCTGTAGTTTGCATAGATCGTTACTGATATGAAACCGATTAAGAAAGTTTTCAGGCGCGCCATATTATTGATTAATAATACAGCGAACGCCTTGAGAAGTTCAAGCGATAAACGACGATTAAAAGCTATAAATACAATTAAGTAATAAGCTTATAATTAGTCGTAAATTGTCGGGATTGGCTGTCGCTTATGTGCTGTCCGTTTGTAGATTGCAATCAAGCGCGCTTCAACGTCAGCATGGACATCTTTGCCTTCTAAGAAATCATCAATCTCATCGTAGGTCATACCTAATGCGTCTTCGTCAGTCAGCTGCGGCTTATCACATTCTAGATCCGCTGTAGGCGCTTTATGCACTAGGGCATCTGGGGCTTTTAAGTACGTTGCTAATGCACGTACTTGCCGTTTATTTAAACCAAATAAAGGGGCAAGGTCACATGCACCATCACCAAACTTAGTGTAAAAGCCTGTAATATTTTCAGCTGAATGATCTGTCCCTATCACTAAGCCACCAGTTAATCCTGCAACGTGATATTGTGCAGACATTCTCATCCTAGCTTTAAGGTTTCCTTTAACAAAATCTTGATTAACACCATCAGCAACAGTGATTTGATTCCCTATTGTCTCTAAATCTAATGAGTCTGCGGCAGCTTTTACATTGATAGTTAATGAATTTGAAGGTTGAATGAAATCTAAGGCTAATTGCGCTTCGTCTTCATCACGCTGAGTCCCATAAGGTAAACGCACGGCATAAAACGTATAAGGCTGGTTTGGGGTAATTTGATTGAGTTGTTCGACGGCTAATTGAGCTAAACGACCTGTCAACGTTGAGTCGATGCCACCACTTATCCCAAGCACTAAAGACTTAGCGCCACTGTTGTTCAACGTTTCTTGAATAAATGCGATACGACGGTTCACCTCGAACGCAACGTCAATGGTTGGTTCTACCTTCATTTGTTCAATGATTTCTTGTTTCATTGTACTCTTCTTTAAAATTAACTAATTGTTTACGATATCTATTAATAGATCACCCACCATACCATTGTTCTAAACCAACAGCTATACTCGGGCAGTCTGATTCAATGGCTAAATATCCACTGAGATTATCATGAAACAAATAAGCTATCACTAGTGGGTTTATTTTTAACGTGATCATCGCATGTTTGATATCGCTAAGTAACTGTGTCATTGAAACCCTTTCCTGATGGACATCAAAGATAAAGCGTTGCTGGGCTTTGGCTAGTGCCCTAGAGTCCATGTTTCTATCTTGTTTTGCCCTAGCCCCTTTGCCAGGGAAAAGGTACAAACTTTCTCGATTAGTAAACTCAGTCACAACTTCTTTTAGTAACGCCTTTAGTGGCCCGGTTACTGGAATAGATTTACCCGTTAACTTGCCATCACTTCCTCTCAATAGCCACCGGTTTGCTTTTATATCCTGTCGATAGCTCTGGCAGATTGTTGATAAACTTTGCCCAGTTAAAATTTGTAAGCGCAGTGTGAATAAAAAAGCTGAACGTCTAGTCGCTTTACTTGCTCGAAAATATATACCTTTTAATTGAGCACCACTGAGAATTGCGTCACCATCACGAGGTTCTCGACTATTGAGATCACTATTAGATAAATCAGTCGACCCAAAAAAAGAAGGATCCACTTTCTTGATCGGTTGGTGTGTTAGATATTGTTGATCAACAGCAAAACTTAACAAAGCTTTTAACTGACTCAAAATGACTTTCGCTTGGCTTTTTTTACCGGCTGAAACTAACGGCTTGAGCACCCTAACCTCGACCAATCGTTGGCTGATTTTACTTAATTCAACACTACCAATTTTAGGTAAAATATCTACCTCAAAATTACGTTTTGCATCTTGAGAATTTTTGTACTTTTTCATGATGAAATCAGCCCCCTTAAAACGCCAAAACGTCTTAAGTTTGACAGTCTGTTTTTCAGCCTCAAATTTCATTTGTACAATGTCTTTACCTTGTTTGACAAGAGGTTCGATTTGCATGGCAATACGTCTAGCAGTACCGACGTCCATTGTTGAACTGTTACCAATAAAATAATTAACTTGGCGGCCGTTTCGACCGCCAAGCCGATAATAGAAGTAATAACTAATCAAACGGTAACCATCAGAATTAGTTTTCCCAAACCTCGCATGAAAGCCACTAATCTGACTATCATTTACTCTTGTGACCTCAAGGGAACACTTTGCCAGCTCAGCTGCTGAAATACGCAATTTAAGATTCAAAAAACCACCACCCAACAAATTAAAGCACAAATGTAGCACACCCAAAGAACACTTAAAAGCCATATAATAACACTTAAGCACCCAGAACGGTAAAAACCCATCTACAAACCCTAAAGAGTGCAAAAATGAAAAAATAATGAACAAAATTGTCATCAATCTCTATTTTTTCAAATTTAGACAACACAGGCCAAGAGAAAAACAACAAATTAATACAACCATTTAAAACGGTCAAACTTAAACAAGTAAGCTTAAGATGTAGTACGTATCAGAACTAACAATGAAGCTCCCCCTTGCTCTTTTCTGTTTCTACAGTGTGAAAATAAATTGTTATTACCTTCTACGAACACGGGATTTGTGATTGTTCTTCTGCTATATCATTGTAGAGAAAGCTCATAAACCTTAAACTACCGAGTCAATATTATGGCGCTTTTTACATCAGGACATTAATAGAAAAACATGCTTTTTTTTAGTCCAACTTAAGAGCAAAATCCATAACAGAAACCACCAAAAATAAGTGTCACAAAAAGCGAACATTGGCAATCAAGATCAAAGGATAATAAGTAATAATTAGAGAGTTGAAAGTAGTGTTATTTGACGGAGTTTAGATTATTGAATAACCGTCTACATATTAACAATAATCGGCTAAAAATTAGAATACTCTGTGACAGAATCCTTTATGGTCAAATTTATTAAAACCCCATACAAAGGATCATTTCGATGCTAATTATCTTAGGTGATTTTAAGGTTTGAATTAAACGATGAGATTAGTGACTATTCATAAGTCTGCTGTCCCTGATCTCAGGTTCTCCATTCTTATCGTGTCATCTCGCAAAAAGTAACTTGTTTCATTTAAAGTAATGGTGTTTCACTGCAACAAAATTTATAATGCGCTTTTATTGTAAATACTGCGTAGGAACTCCATTGTCATTCTCTTCATTTGGCTTAGATAAACGACTCACCTCCTCTCTTGAGCATTTAGGTTTTGACCAAGCAACACCTATTCAATCAGAGGCGATCCCTGTAGCGATGAGCGGAAAAGATATCCTTGCCTCATCACAAACAGGCTCAGGTAAAACAATAGCGTTTTTATTGCCTATTATGCAGCGATTACTACGTCAAAAAGCATTTAGTAAACGTGACCCTCGTGCTCTTATATTGGCACCAACACGCGAACTAGCTGCTCAGGTATTCCAAGACTTTAAAAAGCTTGCTGCGGGTACTCGCCTTAACGCAACCTTAATTGTTGGTGGTGAGTCTTTTAATGATCAAGCAAAAGTTCTTCGCAAAGAGCCTGATATTATCATTGCAACACCTGGCCGCATTGCAGATCATCTAGAGCATCGCCATATTGCTTTAAATGCTCTTGAAGTGTTGGTGTTAGATGAGGCAGACCGTATGCTCGACCTAGGATTTGCCACAGCATTACGTCATATCAATAAGCAAGCTGATCATCGCAAACGGCAAACAATGCTGTTTTCAGCGACCATTGATGATAAAGAAATAAAAAACCTAAGTGTTGAAGTGTTACAAGACGCCAAACGAATCGAAATCGGTCACAGCACTGACAAACACAAGAATATAACGCAGAAAATGTACCTTGCCGATCACTTGGATCATAAAGAAGCATTGCTAAAAGCTATCTGTGAGCAGCCATTTGAGCAAATGTTAATTTTCACTGCGACTAAACATGACAGTGATCGTCTAGCGCAATGGTTAATAAGTCAAGATGTTAACGCCGCAGCCTTACATGGTGACATGCCGCAGTCAGCACGTAATAAAGCTATGGATGACTTTAAACGCACTATCAGTAAAGTACTTGTTGCTACCGATATTGCTGCCCGTGGTCTTGACATAAAACACGTTAGTCATGTTGTTAACTTTGACCTTCCAAAACATCCAGAAGACTTTATCCATCGTATAGGGCGTACCGGACGGGCTGGTAATAACGGCGTCGCAATATCGCTGGTAAGTAAGAAAGACTGGCAAAGTCTTGAACGGATTCAACTACTGTTAAAAACTAACTTCAACTTCACTACTATTGAAGGACTACAAGCAAAATTCAAAGGTATTAAGCCAAAGCAACCAAAAGTGGCTAAGAAAGTTGATTACCGTAAAAATAACAAGCCAACTTACAAAAAAGCGCTAAAGAAAGACAAACCAGCTAAAAAACTAGATAAGTCATTCGTCAATGCAGTCGAAGTCGGCCACATTCCAATGAAACGCAAGAAGAAAGACTAATAGCTAGTGCTAGTCTCAATTCATTATTAGTACACTTTTCAATCACAAGCAACAATTGATAGCAGCCCTAAACGGATTAAATCTCTTTAGGGCTGTCACTTTAATCAGTTATGTCTCTAGTTAAGTCACATAAGTTAAAATATCAATCCCATTAAATAATCAACAAAGTTTATAACTCGAATAAACAGATGAGAACACAGGTTTTACGTTCCAAGTGAACCTAAGTATCAACATCCATGTCGCTAAGGTATTTTTTATCCAATAGAGTTGTTCTATATAGATAAGAAATATCGACGCTATCATATGTTTAAACTGTGAAAAACGATCACATTATTAATGGAGTTATCACCATTGCTTTTAAGCCAAACTGAAGCTAACGCATCTCCATCACTACCGAGAAACCTGGGCAAGAGAATTAATCAAGACGTATAAATCGTTCGAATATATACCCATGAGTAACACGCCAACCTCTCGCACAAACGTATAATAAGTCGAGTCTACGAATCAAATACGTAGAGGAGCACTTATACAATGCGCACAAATAGTTGCCATAGTAGAAATGACAATGCTGTCATAACAAAAAAGCCAGCTGTTACGCTGGCTTTTTACTATTTCTTAGCTTCTAATTGCTCTACACGAGCTTTGAGCTTTTGTCCTGCTCTGAAGGTCACCACACGGCGAGCTGAAATAGGAATATCTTCTCCCGTTTTTGGATTTCGACCTGGACGTTCAGATTTATCACGCAGATCAAAATTACCAAATCCAGAGAGTTTGATTTGCTCACCATTCTCTAAACAGCCACGAAGCTCTTCAAAGAAGAGTTCAACCATATCCTTGGCTTCTTTTTTACTAAAATCCAGTTTTTCAAATAGATGTTCTGCCATCTCGGCTTTAGTTAGGGCCATAAACTAGTCTCTTAATGTTGCACCAAATGAATCATTAGCAGCTTGTACAGCTTTCTCAACCACCAATGCGATCTCTTTTTCTTCCAAGGTACGAGTTGAATCTTGCAATGTTAATGCGATTGCTAAACTCTTATAACCTTCTTCGATACCTTGACCACGATATACATCAAATAAGTTTATTCCAACTAACTGATTTTCGCCAACATTTTGAATGCTTTTTATCACATCTTTTGCGTTAACGTCATCTTTTACTACTAATGCGATGTCACGTCGATTAGCTGGAAACTTAGACTGGGCAACGGCTTCAGGTAATTTCCGTTGCAACAGAGCAGCCTGAGTAATTTCGAAAACGATTGTGCGTCCATTTAAGCCCAAAGCCTTCTCATGCTGTGGGTGAATCGCACCAATAAAGCCAACTGACTCATCATTAACAAATATTTCTGCAGACTGACCCGGATGAAGTGCCGATAAGTTTGCTTTTCTAAACTCAAACTTTCCAATGTCGGCAGATAATTCCATTAATGCTTCTAAATCCCCTTTCAAGTCGAAGAAATCGACTGAACGGTTTTCGATATCCCAATGCTCATCACTGATACCACCAGCAATCACACCAGAAATCATAGGGTCTTGTGAAATGCCATGTTCACTTTCACTATTAGGGTAAAAACGTAAACCCGTTTCAAATAGACGAACACGACCTTGTTGGCGTTTTTGGTTATTACTTACCGCCTGTAACAAACCTGTCCATAAGCTAACACGCATCACTGACATATCTGCCGAAATTGGGTGCGGCAAGACTTTTGCGTCTAACTCAGGAAACAGAAGCTGCTGCTTCTTAGGGTCAACAAAACTATAAGTAATTGCTTCGTTAAAACCACGAGCAACTAATACATCTCGCAACTTACGTACTGGCAATTGCTTTTCATTATGTGCGCTCATGCTTAGCGTAGCTGTTGGCGACACATTAGGAATGTTGTTATAGCCATACACTCGAGCAACTTCTTCAACTAAGTCTGACTCGATATTGATATCAAAGCGGTATGACGGTGAACGACAAACCCAACCTTGCTCAGTCACAGTTACATCGATTCCTAAGCGAGTCAGGATCTCACTGATTTCTTCATCAGCGATAGTGATTCCAATAATGCGAGCGATACGCGAACGACGTAACTCAATATCAACAACTTTAGGTAAAGCTTCTTGAGATACCGCTTCAACAACAGGCCCCGCCTGTCCACCAACAATTTCTAATAAAAGATTTGTTGCACGTTCCATTGCATCCGACTGCAGTTCAAAATCAACACCACGCTCATAACGATGCGATGCATCTGTGTGTAGACCGTATTTACGTGCTTGTCCTGCAATCGCTAATGGTGCAAAGAATGCACTTTCTAAGAAGATATCTTGCGTTTGCTCAGTAACACCACTGTCCTGACCACCGAAAATACCAGCAATCGCAAGTGCTTTATTGTTATCAGCAATGACAAGTGTATCTTGATTAAGCTTTGCTTCGTTACCGTCTAGTAACGTTAATGTTTCATCAGTATTTGCAAGGCGAACATCAATTGCGCCATCGATTTTAGCTAAATCGAATGCATGCATTGGATGACCCAGTTCTAATAGAACATAGTTGGTTACATCAACAACAGGATCGATAGAACGAATACCACTACGACGAAGTTTCTCTGTTAGCCAAAGTGGAGAAACTGCATTAAGGTTAATGCCCTTAATCACACGGCCTAAGTAACGCGGGCAAGCTTCATTCGCTGTTAATTTAATCTCAACAGTATCATCAATTGAAACCTGCGCTGGAGAAATAGATACCGGCGTGATTTCGGTACGGTTTAATACCGCAACCTCACGTGCTAGACCTTTAATACCAAGGCAGTCAGCACGGTTAGCGGTTAAGTCAACATCAATAGTGACATCATCTAATGATAAGTATTCACGCACACATGTGCCGATTGGCGCATCGCTAGGTAGCTCTAAAATACCATCACTATCATCAGCCATGCCTAATTCGCTAAACGAACACAACATGCCGAATGAAGGTTGACCACGTAATTTTGCTTTTTTAATCTTGAAATCACCGGGTAACACTGCACCGACTTTTGCCACAGCTACTTTTAAGCCTTGGCGGCAGTTTTTCGCCCCACAAACAATATCAACTAATTCGTCGTCACCAACATTAATTTTGGTCACTTGCAATTTATCAGCATCAGGATGTTGTCCACACTCGACAACTTCACCAACAACAACATTTGTAAAAGACGCTGCAACAGGAGTTACGTCATCAACTTCTAAACCAGCCATTGTGAGTTGTGCTGACAATTCGTCACTCGTTACATTTGGGTTAACCCATTCACGTAACCATGATTCGCTAAATTTCATGCTAATAGAACCTTACTTAAACTGTTTTAGGAAACGTGCGTCATTCTCGAAGAATGAACGTAAATCATCAACGCCATAACGTAACATCGTTAAGCGTTCAACACCCATACCAAAAGCAAAACCGGTGTACTCTTCAGGATCAATACCCACAGAGCGAAGAACATTAGGGTGGACCATGCCACAACCTAACACTTCTAACCAACCGTTTTTCCCTTTCACATCAACTTCCGCTGACGGTTCAGTAAATGGAAAGTATGATGGGCGGAAACGAATCTCTAAATCTTCTTCAAAGAAGTTTTGTAAGAAGTCATGTAAAATACCCTTTAATTGAGTAAAGCTTACATTTTTATCAACCATTAAGCCTTCAACTTGATGAAACATTGGCGTATGTGTTTGATCATAATCATTTCGATAAACACGACCCGGAGAGATTATGCGCAACGGTGGCTTCTCAACTTCCATGGTACGAATTTGAACACCTGACGTTTGTGTTCTCAGTACTGTTTTAGGGTCAAAATAGAATGTGTCGTGATCAGCGCGCGCAGGATGGTGCGCAGGAATATTTAAAGCATCAAAGTTATGAAAATCATCTTCAACTTCTGGACCAGCCTTAACACTAAAGCCTAATTCTCCAAAAAATGTTTCTATACGTTCAATGGTTCGATTTACCGGATGAATATTGCCACTTGCAATACGACGACCAGGTAAACTGACATCGATAGACTCTTCAGCAAGTTTTGCGTTAAGAGCTTGCGTACGTAATGTATCGCCTTTTTCAACGAGTAATTTCTGAATTTGTTGCTTTGCTTTGTTGATCAATTGGCCCGCTTTCGGACGCTCTTCATTTGATAATTGACCAAGTGACTTCAACAAGTCAGTCATTTTCCCTTTCTTACCTAAGTAAGTAACACGAACTTGATCTAATGTATTTAGATCGTTCGCGTCATTAATCTCAGCTTCCGCTTGCTTAACAATTGGTTCTAGTTGCTGCATTAAGCTATCCCAGTAAATGGTTTTCATTGGTGACTAATCACCAAGATATTAAATTGTTTTTGAAAGGCGATAATTCTACGTCATGACAACATCAATAGCTAGGCTAGGCTATTGATAATTGGTCGATGATCATGCATTTAATCACATTTTTTAGTAGTTTTTACCTATAAAGGCAGCACACCACGCTTAAATAATATTCATTCTCAATTATGTGAAATCTCGAAGAATTAATTTACCTTTGGTTTGATTCATTGCAATCCGTTCAAAAGCTACACTTACTTCATCATAACGGTAGCTTGTATCGATAACAGGTTTAAGCCGTCCAACCTTAAAGCACTCACTGAATTGTTTCTCAAACTCACTCACAAGTTGTTGTTTATACACTAACGAGCGGTTTCTGAGTGTGGATGATGTCAGTGTCACCCTTTTTGACAGTAATTTTGCAAAATCTAAACGCTCACCATACCGGCCACCCAACATAGCAAGATTGACAATAGTCCCATCAATAGCTACTACATTGATGTTTCTGGTTAGGTACTTTGCCCCGATGAAATCAACGATAACATCGACACCTGATGTTTTTGTGCGCTGTACTATTTCCGTTTCGAAGCAACTCTGCTGATAATTGATACAATGATCTGCACCCAGTGACAGTGTAAATTGCGCTTTATCATCACTACTGACGGTGGTAAAAACCTCAGCACCAACTGCTTTAGCAAGCTGTATTGCAGCAGAGCCAACACCACTTGCACCAGCGTGTATTAATACCCTTACGTGCCCCTGCGCTATCCGCTCATTTAACTTCGCAATCATAAATAGTGCTTGATAGGCCGTTAAAAAAGCCTCTGGAATGGCTGCGGCTTCAACAAAGCTTAATCCCTGTGGTATTGGCATAACACACACTTCTGGCACAACCACTTGTTCGGCGTAGCCCCCTCCAGATAATAACGCCATCACAGCCTGTCCCACTTCAAACTTTGAATTCTTCGGCGCACTCCTCACTACCCCAGCGACCTCTAGCCCAATAACATCACTTTCACCTACCGGCGGTGGGTATTTACCAGCAAGTTGCAATAAATCAGCTCGGTTAACACCACTTGCTTTAACGTCTATTAACACGTCATTGACTTTCTTGATTACAGCAGGCTGTTCAGCAACAACCAAGTTATCTCCAGCTCTGCTGGGTATTAAACATTTCATGATCTCACCCTAAAAACTTCACTTTAATGTCACGCTAATTTTTCTCATTAACAATTGCAACTTATTTTACCTGTGCCAGTCCACAACTCGACGTACTAACGTTTATATAACCACGATTTATGTTGCCTATCGATCACCTTCCCCGTAGAATCGCGCCACTATTTTTCGATTAGAGAAACCTCTTATGCACCCTTCAATTATTCTTAAGCCCGGTCGTGAAAAAGCACTTAATCGACGTCACCCTTGGATTTTTTCCATGGCGATTAAAAAAGTTTCAGGTAAACCTGAGCTAGGGGAAACAGTCGACATACTTGATCATAACGGAAACTGGTTAGCGAGAGGGGCATACTCACCACAGTCACAAATTAGGGTTCGTATTTGGAGCTTCGATCAACAACAAAATATTGATCAAGCGTTTTTTACAGCACGTGTTGAACAAGCCTTTTTATCACGTCAGGCTCTAATCAAAGAACAAGGGTTGACCGGATTTCGTCT
This sequence comes from Psychrobium sp. 1_MG-2023, assembly GCF_030689115.1. Taxonomy (NCBI): domain Bacteria; kingdom Pseudomonadati; phylum Pseudomonadota; class Gammaproteobacteria; order Alteromonadales; family Shewanellaceae; genus Psychrobium; species Psychrobium sp. 1_MG-2023. The sequence goes on from NZ_JAUYVJ010000005.1 coordinate 89,347, forward strand.
AATTGCTGCTGAGTCTGACTACTTGCCAGGAGTTACCGTTGACCATTATGACAATACACTTGTATGTCAACTACTCAGTGCTGGGGCTGAATATAACCGTCACCTAATCATTGCTGCATTGGAAGCGGTCTTTCCACAACATACTATTTATGATCGCTCAGATGTTGACGTCCGTAAAAAAGAAGGACTTGCCAAGACACAAGGTGAAATCAAAGGTGTGCTTGAAGGTGGCTTAAGCATTATCGAAGAAAATGGCGTTAAAATTCTTGTTGATATTAAACAAGGCCATAAAACTGGTTTTTATTTTGACCAACGTGATAACCGCCGCATCGCTGGTGAATTCTGTAAAGATAAGACAGTACTTAACTGTTTCAGCTATACAGGTACATTCGGTATCTATGCATTAAACAATGGTGCCAAACATTTCACCAATGTTGATTTATCACAACCGGCACTGGATATTGCGAAACAAAACATCGAACTAAATAACCTTGACTTATCTCGCGTTGATTTTGTTCAAGCTGACGTTTTTAAACTGCTTAGAAAATACCGTGAAGAGGGCCGCACCTTCGATGTAATCATATTAGACCCACCTAAATTTGCTGATAATAAAGCCCAACTTACAGGGGCCTGTCGTGGTTATAAAGATATCAACATGGTTGCAATGCAGTTACTGAACCCAGGTGGCACCTTATTAACGTATTCATGTTCAGGATTAATGTCTGCGGATCTGTTTCAGAAAATTGTCGCTGATGCCGCTCTTGATGCGCGTCGTGACGCCCAAATTATCGCCAGACTATCGCAAGCTTCTGACCACCCAATTGCAAGCACCTTCCCTGAGGGCTTCTACCTCAAAGGACTGGCATTAACTGTTTTATAAGTTACAATTAACCTAACACACTGATTAAAAATAAATTAAGGATAAACTCATTTGAATAATTCGGTTAGTCTGCGCCTAGAGCAACTTGGCTTTGATCAACAAAAAGCATTAGCTTTGCTTGAAAATAACGCTTGGCTAGATGCTAAGGGCTTAAGCTTAGGTCAAGAGCGAGCAGAAAATGCATTTGAGTTTTTTTCCACACCACACTGTCACGACCAACACCTTTTTATGCTCGGTTACCCAGCGATTGATAGTAAAGCGCTCATCAGAGAGTTACTACTATCGCACCCTTTATCAAGTGATAATGTTTATGATGCAGTCTACTGTGAAGATGTTAAAAACCCTCGCAAGCCTGTCTGTTTAACACTGCCTAAGGGTCAAGGGCTTAAGTTTTCTCGTTTAGTTAATTCGTGGCTAAAGCAATCGGCAACGTTATTGGCAGCACAAGAAAAAGAATTTAAACAACTGCAACAACAAAAGCTTAGCGCTAACCCAGAACATATAGAAGAAACCTTTGTAACCAGTGCTTTCAGTGATCATATCAACCCGCTTCTTACAGTATTCAAACGATTACCAGAAGTTAAATCATACTTAAGCGATCTAGCCAAACAACTTGATTACGGCTACCAACTAAGTCACCCTGTTGTATGTAATAATTTTGTCAGTCACCAAGGTGATGACCAATTTCCTATCGTTTTTTGTGACAATCCAGACAGTGTCAAATTGTTTGGCGACATCGCTATTGTTACAGAGCAAGGGACGACGGTTGCCAACCACCACTTATTACAACCTGGATTACTACACCAAGCGAACGGTGGTGTATTAATCCTGCCTGCCGAACGCTTACTAGAAAATCCTGAACTGTGGTTTGAGTTAAAATCATCATTGTTTGACCACCAAATCAAATGGCGATGTAGCAGCCAATGGCTTGATCCAGAGTCAATGGACTTACGACTACAAATTATCTTAGTCGGCGACTCAATGGCATATAAGGGCTTTTTACATCTAGACCCTGATATCATTCAATTATTTCCATTAATCGCAGAAGTTAACCATCAATACTCGCTTGACACCGAATCAGCCTATATAAGTTACGCAGGCTATTTACAGAATATCGCTAGACGCAGTAATTGTAACGATCTGACCAACGCTGGCTTAGTGTGTTTAATGAATTTTTCTTCAATGCTCATCGAGCATCAACATAAAGTGTCTCTTGATAGTGCGATTTTCAAATCGCTTATCCAGCAAGCTCAGACATTTGTCGATGTTAAAGACCAGTTTATTGATGAACCACACATTGAACAAGCCATTGCAGCTTATAACTTACGTAAAAACCGTATCGCACAATACAGTTTTGAAGCGATAAAAGAGAAACAATTACTATTAGTTACTCAAGGACAGGCTATCGGGCAAATCAACGCTCTCTCAGTTCTTGATACCGATTTAGACTGCTTTGGTGAACCATCTCGTGTAACTGCCGCTGTCTACTTAGGTAACGGCGAAATAGATGATGTTGAACGAAAGGTCGACTTGGCCGGGAATATTCACGCAAAAGGTGTTGCGATATTAACCTCCTATTTACACCAAAAATTTGCCCTCGAAGATGATATCCCCCTTGCCGCCAATCTGGTTTTCGAGCAATCCTACCAAGGAATAGATGGTGATAGTGCTGCGATGGCTAGCTTATTATGTTTACTGTCGGCCTTCGCAGACAAACCGCTTGAGCAAGGAATAGCTGTTACTGGCGCGATGGATCAATTTGGGAATATCTTAGCCATTGGTGGGGTTAATGAGAAAATATCAGGGTTTTACAAGGCCTGTGAAGTCAATGGTTTTGGTAAACGCCAAGGCGTCATTATTCCAATGAGCAATATCAACAACCTCAATTTGACACCCAAAATAAGACAAGCTGTCAAAGATAAGCGCTTTTATATCTACCCGGTCAGTCACATTGAGCAAGCTATTGAATTAGTATTTAGTCTAACAGCAGGACAAGTGAATGAAGATAGCACCTACCCACAAGATTCATTGTACGGTGCTATAAAGCAACGTATTGATAAGCTTAACAGTCATGACCACCAACCCGAATCACTTTGGGATAGGCTTAAATTTTGGACTAATTAATCATTCATTGGCTCATCGGAGTTGTTTAGCGAACAACTGTTAGCTAATCTAGCGGCCGATTTTAATACAATGGTTTATGAGATGTCTAAACAATCAAGCTACTCAAGAGAAGATTTATTAGCCAGTGGTCGTGGTGAGTTATTCGGTCCAGGCAATCCACAATTACCTGCACCAAATATGTTAATGATGGATCGCATCGTTAGTATGACTGAAGACGGTGGTACTTACGGTAAAGGTGAGATAATCGCTGAACTCGATATCACCAAAGATTTGTGGTTCTTTGACTGTCACTTTATCGGCGATCCTGTTATGCCTGGTTGTTTAGGTTTAGACGCGATGTGGCAGCTTGTTGGCTTCTACCTTGGCTGGGTTGGCGGAAAAGGCCGTGGACGTGCTCTGGGTGTGGGCGAACTAAAATTCACTGGTCAAGTTTTACCAACAGCGAAAAAAGTGACATACAAAATCAACATGAAGCGTGTGATCAACCGTAAATTAGTTATGGGACTTGCTGATGCAACAATGGAAGTTGATGGACGTGAAATTTACAATGCAAAAGATTTAAAAGTAGGTCTTTTTACTGACACTGCGGCCTTTTAAGTTTTATTGTTTTAATGCGCTACATCTGTAGCGTATTTCCCCCTCACCTGTTATATACTCTTCTACTATCTCTTTAGTCGACATTTTACTTTTTTTGCATAACCTTATTTATACAATGCTATTTATGTTGTATATTTGATTCTGTATATCCATCAATTAATCAATATGTCCAAGCATCTGCGAAATTATTTTAATGTAGCCTTTCAAAGGGTTTAGTAATAAACGTCTTTTTCAAAATAAGAATAACTAATCAAATTGAGTATGAATGAATAAGAATATTTTAGAGTCAGTCATAGAAATCACTAAGCAACGAGATTCCGAAGCTTTCGGGATTAGTTTATTAGCGACTATTTCTGAGTTAGTCCCTAATGCATTTATTTCTTTATTTCAAAAGGTGCTCTATCCGACGCCTCACTTTGAAGTATCCTCAACACTATCCACCCAAAAAGATGAACATGGCATTGAAAGTTACATATGGGATACTAAGCTACCGGAAGCGACTAAAGAATACATAAAAGTTAATGTTTCAAAGTTAATTCAAATGACGGTTTATCAAAGCGCCGACGGTATGTATCATACGTTTATTCCTATTAATATTGATGAGAATGTCAGTTACGCGGTCGACGTTGCCTCAGAGCAACGCCATTCAAAAGACCTCGACTCACTAATTGCCATCACTAAACTAAGTCAAAACTTCTATTCAGTGCTAGCAATCAGTGAAAGAGATACGTTAACGGGCTTATTTAACCGCCGTACTTATGAACAAAAATTAAATTCGCTACTCACTAAACAATATAACAATCAACAACACCCACTAAACACCTGCGAAGGACAAGAACATCGCCAGCCCAAGGCCCTTGGCCATACATGGCTAGCAATGATTGATATAGACCACTTTAAAAAGGTCAATGATGAAATTGGGCACATGTACGGTGACGAAGTGTTGCTAGTCCTGTCTCAGTTAATGCAGAAGTCGTTTCGAGCTAACGATTTATTATTTAGATTTGGTGGTGAAGAGTTTGTCATTATTTTTGAGCCGACCAGTAAAGAGAACGTTGCTAATTTACTCGAACGTTTTAGAAAAATCGTCTCCCAATATCACTTTCCTCTAGTAGGGCATATAACAATAAGTTGTGGCTATGCAAAAATAACAACACATGATCACGCACCCACTATTTTAAATAATGCAGACCAAGCGTTGTACTTCGCTAAAGATCATGGCCGTAACTGTGTTTATAACTATGAAAATCTATGTGCCGAAGGTGAGATACAATCGCCTATTAATGACGGTAATATTGAACTGTTTTAGGTGACTATTTAGCCATCTTGAGTGGCTTTTAATAAGCGCATTTCTGTGATGCGCCGAAACGTTTTATGCTATTAAACCTATATTAAAATATTCTCTGAGGTAAGTTCACAGACCTTAGATAAAATGTTTAGCGAATCGACTTTTTACGCCTCATAAAGAAAAAACCACTATTAATCGCTTAATAGTGGTTTTTAATTTTCTACACTGCTAGGTATTATGCTTTTGCTAAATCTAGCATCAATTCATTCATCTTATTGATGAATCCTGCTGGGTCTTCTAATGAACCACGCTCAGATAGTTGTGCTTGACGGTATAAAACATCGACCCACTTTTCAAAACGAGCTTCGTCTTGTTCATCGGCTAAATGCTTAACCAGTGTATGCTCAGGGTTAAATTCAAAGATAAACTTAGTTTCAGGTACAGGCTGACCAGCCGCTTCCATCAGTTTGATCATTTGGCTAGTCATATCATTGCCATCAGATACGATACAGCTCGGTGTGTTGGTTAAACGGTGTGAAACTCGTACATCTTTAACCTCATCACCTAATACTGTTTTAATACGTTCGGCAACGGTTTCAAATGCTTTGTCAGTCTCAGCTTGCTTCTCTTTGGTCGCTTCATCTACTTCACCAAGATCAAGATCTGCTTTTACAACTGATTGAAGTTGTTTGCCATCGAACTCAGTCAGGTGACTCATCAACCACTCATCAATGCGATCAGACATTAATAATACTTCATAACCTCGACTTCTTAACTGTTCTAAATGCGGGCTATTTTTAGCGGCTTGGAAGCTATCAGCAGTAATGAAATAAATTGACTCTTGGCCTTCTGGCATACGTTCAATATATTCTTTAAGCGACACAGTCTGCTCGCTTGTGTCAGCATGAGTTGAAGCAAAACGTAATAATTTAGCAATGGCTTCCTTATTCGCTGCATCTTCAGCTGGGCCTTCTTTTAAGACCTGACCAAACTCTTTCCAGAATTTTTGATATTTCTCAGCATCTTTGTTACCTAAACGATCTAACATTTGTAAGACACGCTTAGTACAACCATTACGCATTTGTTGCGTTACTTTGTTTTCTTGCAAAATCTCACGAGATACGTTTAACGGTAAATCATTTGAATCGACTAACCCTTTAACAAAGCGTAAATACGTTGGCATGAACTGTTCAGCGTCATCCATAATAAATACACGTTGCACATATAGTTTTAACCCTGTGCTTGACTCTCGATTGTACATATCCCATGGCGCGCGAGCAGGAATATAAAGTAAGCTCGTGTATTCTAATTTACCTTCAACTTTATTATGTGCCCAAGTCAGCGGGTCTTCAAAGTCATGAGCAACATGTTTGTAGAACTCATTATAATCGCTGTCTTCTAGCTCTGATTTACTTAATGTCCAAATTGCTGTCGCTTTATTAACAGGAGCCCAAGATGCCGGGATTGCAGGAATTTTTTCACCGTCTGGGCCATCTTGTTCTGCAACTTCTTCATTAAACATTTCCACAGAAATTGAAATATGGTCAGAGTACTTACTGATCACCTGCTTAAGGCGATAATCATTTAAGAACTCTTCTTCACCTTCATTTAAATGAAGAATAATTTCCGTACCACGCTCTGCTTTGGTGATATCAGTTAAGTCATAACTGCCCTTACCTTCTGATTCCCAACGAACACCTTGGTCTGCACTAGTACCCGCTTTACGTGTGTTAACAGTTACACGGTCAGCAACAATGAATGAAGAATAGAAACCAACACCGAATTGGCCAATCAGTTGGCTGTCTTTCGCTTGATCACCCGTTAAGTTAGAAAAGAACTCTGCCGTACCCGACTTTGCAATCGTACCAAGATGCTCAATAACATCATCTCGGTTCATACCAATACCATTATCATTAATAGTAATAGTACGCGCTTCTTTATCAAAGCTAACACGAACGCGAAGCTCACCGTCATCTTCATATAATGCACTATCTTCTAACGCTTTAAAGCGTAACTTATCAGCAGCATCCGCAGCATTAGAAACTAATTCACGTAAGAATATTTCTTTATTTGAGTAAAGTGAATGGATCATCAATTGAAGAAGTTGTGTCACTTCTGTTTGAAAGCCATGAGTTTGAGTTGTTTCTGACATTCCTGAACTCCGTTATATTTAACATACTAAAATGATGTTGCAGTTATTCTGCAAACCGTTAACTAAAGAAATGGGGCGCAATTTGGGGATTTCAACTAGTGAAAAGACTTTTTTCAACTTTAGTGGTGTAAGTGGATAAAAACTCGGCAACTAAACCGCAACGCCCTGACTAGAATCTGTCAAGGCGTTGTTCAATTTATTAGCACTTATAATATGTTAAAACATATCATTAGGCATGGCCATCACTGAAGATGCCCCCGCATAAATTGTATCAATATGAGCTTGTTGTTTTGGCAGTAAACGAGCAAAAAAGAATTGCCCAACACATAATTTATTGTCATAAAATGGGTTATCGCTACTAAGCTGACTCGCTTTTGCTTTAACCGACATCATGCACCACATATATGCATAAGCTGTATAACCAAACGCATTAAGATAATCGACAGCATTAGCGTTTAACTCATTACCATCGTTTGAGCGCTCAAGCATTGTTTGAGTAACACTCTCTAAGCGGTCGACTGCAGAACTCAATTGCTCTAACATTGCTGAAATTTGTGATGTTTGATCACTGACATTTTCAGTATCAATAAACCCCCTAATCTCGCCGATAAATAGATTAAAGTCTTTTGCGTTATTCATCGCAACCTTTCTACCAATCAGGTCTAATGCCTGTATTCCGTTTGTACCTTCATAGATTTGTGCAATGCGAACATCACGAACAAGCTGCTCCATGCCCCATTCACGAATATAACCATGACCACCAAAGACTTGTTGAGCAAGGATAGTAGATTCTAAACCAAGATCGGTAAAAAATGCTTTTGCTACTGGTGTTAGCAATGCAACTAAACAACTCGCCTTTTGCTTAACCTCCTCGTCCTCGCTGTACTTTGCTAAATCAAGTTGTTTGGCGATGTACAGTGCAAATGCACGACTGGCCTCATTGTTAGCACGCACAGTTAACAACATTCGACGTACATCACCATGTACAATGATAGGATCAGCATCCTTAGTTACATCTCGAAGTTCACCGTGGCCTTTACTTTGGCGTCGATCCTTTGCGTATTCACTCGCTCCCTGATAGGCCATCTCACCACAACCGATTCCTTGAATACCAATCGACAAACGTTCGTAGTTCATCATTGTAAACATGCACGCGAGGCCTTTGCCTTTCTCACCGATAAGGTAGCCTTTCGAAGCATCAAAATTCATAACACAAGTTGACGATGCTTTAATGCCCATTTTGTGTTCAATTGAACCACAGCTGACATTGTTTGCAGTTGTTAGTTGATCATTTTCTACATTAATTTTTGGAACCAAAAATAATGATATGCCACGGGCGCCCGGTGCAGCATCAGGTAGCTTAGCTAACACAAGATGAATGATATTTTCATTTAAATCATGTTCACCACCAGTGATAAATATCTTGGTCCCGGTGATGTCATAACTGCCCTGTTCATTCGGAACCGCTTTTGTTCTAATTAAACCTAAATCAGTGCCACTGTGCGGTTCAGTTAGACACATCGATGCAGACCAACGACCGCTGTATAAAGGCGGAAGAAATTGTTCTTTGAGCGAATCGCTGCCATGTGCGTTTAACGCTAAGCATGCTCCAGAGGTTAAGGTTGGGTAAAGTGTAAATGAAGTATTTGCTGAATACATCATTTCGTCAAACAAAACCCCCAACATTTTAGGCATTCCCATGCCTCCGTATGTTGGTTCTCCGCAAAGACCACTCCAGCCACCTTCCGCAAACGTATTGAATGCCTCTTTAAAGCCTGTAGGTGTTGTGACTTCGCCTTGGTTAAATGTAGCCCCTTCTTCATCACCAATTCGGTTTAACGGAGCAATCAACTGACTTGCCAGTTTTCCTGCCTCTTCAAGAATAGCCTCAGCAGTATCAACATCAACAGCCTCTTGCAAAGTCGGTATTCCCTGCCAAAGTGTTTCTACATCAAAAACTTCTTTTAACAAAAAACTCATATCTTGTAACGGTGGTTGATACTCAGTCATCTATCTTTCTCCTGTCAAGCCAATAATCAAACATACCATTTAAACACCCGTTTACTTTATACTATTTTTATTTAATTGTTAATGACGTAATACACTTTTCTCATTAGCTATTTGTCGTAAAAACACAGATAAATGAACTATGCTTAATGTAATTACGCCACCCAGTGGCACTATTCCTTTAAAAAGTATAGGTCATCTTATGTTTGATAAAATGAAACTATCTACTATGTTAGCTTTTGGCTTTGGCATGATAGTCGCTTTGTTTATTGCAACATCCACCTTGTCCTACTATGCGATTTCAGATAGTACTAAAGGATTTAGTGAGTATAGAAATTTAGCTAGGGATACAAACCTTGCTGGTCGCTTACAAGCAAATATGTTGTTCGTACGGTTATTCGTTAAAGAGTTTTTTAAGACCGGCGATCAAAGTAGCGTCAATAATTACCGTTCTCGATTGAAGAAACTACAAAGTTTTTTGGATGAAGCGAGGACACAAATCCAAGAGCCTTCTAGAGCGAGGCAAGTTGCGCTGATTAGCGAATCAATCGACGATTATGTGCAAAACTTCGATATCATCATCGATATGAAGACGAAAAGAGATGATCTTGTTTTTAATAACCTCGATCCTACCGGTATCATCATGCGCACAAAACTATCTTCGCTAATTGAAAGCGCATACGCTGATAACGCTCCTGATATTGCTTACTATGCAGGTCGGATACAGGAACGTGTTTTATTAGCTCGCCTCTATGCCAATAAGTTTTTAAACACCAACTCCAATCAAGCAGCGTTACGCTTTAAAAAAGAAATCGGTATCGAAATAGACACCCTTGCGACAACACTAAGCCCACAACTTACCGATACTAATCGACGATTATTTTTTGCTACATTCCAAACATCCCGTGCAGCTTATATCGAACATTTTGATGCCATTGAAAAGCTTATCCTTGAAAGAAATGCCATCATCAATAACCAACTAGACAGGATTGGCCCCATCATCTCACTTGCTGCAGAAGACGTTAAGCTTTCTGTAAAAAGCGATCAAGATAAGCTCGGACCTAAGGTACAACAGGACAATGAATATTCAACCTTGGTGATTAGCGTCATTTCCATAATTGGTTTATCCGGCTCAATGTTAGTGGCTTGGCTAATTACCGTACAAATTAAAAAACCCATTGGAGGTGAGCCCTTAGAAATAATGGGCGTGACGACTGAGGTGGCCAGAGGTAATACAGATATAAATTTCCCTCAAGAAGCGTCGCTATCGGGTATCTTTTTAATGCTAAAAACTATGGTCGATGCACTAAATAACAAAGTCAATATTGCCCAAGAAATTGCGCGCGGAAATTTAGACGTTAAGGTTGAACTAAGCTCGAGTAAGGATACCCTCGGCATCGCCCTGCAACAAATGGTCGTACAATTGCGTGAAAGAGACAATAAAATCACTGAAGAAACTCAGGCTAAAGCACTGATACTTTCAGACTTAGAGCGACAGGATTGGTTAAAAACACAGATTGCAGCTGTCAATAATGTATCTCAAGGAGTGATTAATCATTCAGAATTATGCCAACGCGTTATCACCATCATCTCAAAATCACTCCAAGCTGCTCAAGGCGTGATCTATATCGTTAAAAAAGAAGACTCAAAATTACTTAAATTATATGGTTCATACGCATTTAACAAAAGAAAATCTAACGATAACACCATAGAGTTTGGACAAGGGCTGGCTGGTCAATCTGCCATAGAAAAAGAATCAATCGTGTTAGTTAATGTTCCTCAAGAACATACAACCATTACTTCTGCATTAGGGAAAAGTGCACCGCTCAATATCATAGCCACCCCTATTTTATTTCAAGATGCAACTATTGGTGTCATCGAAGTGGCATCATTTAATCACATCACAGAAATACAGCAAGATTTTATGGAGCAAGTGGCTGATAACCTTGGTGTCATTATCAACAGTGTAAGCAGTCGTAAACAAGTAGAACAGCTCTTGAAAAACTCAAAACAACAAGCGGAAGTCCTTACATTTAAACAACAAGAGCTAGAACAAGCGAATGAGGTGCTGCAGAGTAAAACGGAGCTCTTAACCATCTCAGAAGAAAATTTAAAACAGCAAAGTGAGGAGCTAAGAGCTTCAAATGATGAACTCTCGGATAAGCAACGCTCGTTGCATCAACAAAAGAAGAAAATAGAACAATCGCAAAGAGAGTTAACGACCAAAGCCGAAGAATTAGCACAAGCGAGCAAATATAAGTCTGAATTTCTCGCCAATATGAGCCATGAACTCCGTACTCCATTAAACAGCCTGCTTCTTCTTGCTAAAGGGCTCAGTGAAAATAAAAAAAATAATTTAGACAAAATAGAAGTTGAAGACGCACAAATAATTTATCGAGGTGGCCAAAATTTATTACTTTTGATTAATGATATTCTTGATCTTTCTAAAGTAGAAGCAGGCAAGCTAACACTTCATATAACTGCTGTTGAAGTTAACTCTATAGTCGAAAACTTAAAACAGTTATTTGCTCCAATGGCCAAGGAGAAATCAATCGAGTTCGATGTCGACGTCGATAGCCAAGTACCGACTGTTATAGAAACAGATAGCCTTAGGATAGAACAAATCTTACGTAACCTCCTCTCCAACGCGATAAAGTTTACAGAAGTAGGTCATGTCCGGTTGGCGATAAAGCTCATTAAAACACCAGCAGGAGGTGCTCAAGGGTCGCTTTCAGCAACTGATAGTGTCATTTTCTCCGTCATCGATAGCGGTATTGGTATCCCGCAGAATAAGATAGAGTCAATTTTCGAAGCTTTTCAACAACAAGATGGCTCAACAAGTCGTAAATATGGAGGAACAGGATTAGGCTTAACCATAGCAAAAGAGCTCACCCATTTATTAGGTGCCAATATCAGTATCCAAAGCGAAGTTAACAAAGGGAGTACATTTACACTGGCAATCCCACTCAATGAACTGCCCATGAAACAAACTGAGATAGAATCAGCACTAACTATAGAGACTAACACGAGTAAAGAATCAGTTGACAGTGCAACAGACAAACCACAACCGCAGCAAGCTTTCCCGGCTATTCGAACAGACCTGCCTAAGCTGCCTGATGAGAGTAAAGTACTAATATCAACGACAGATCAAGACTTCAAAGATAAAGTACAACAGTTTGATAAAAATGTATTAATCGTAGACAGTCTACTTGACGCGTGCGTGGTTGCCGTTAACTCGACAATCGAAGTATTTGTAATTGATCATCCTCTGACAGATGACCAAATACAACAATTGGTAATGTTTGTTAGAACCCTTGCTGAAGCACCCGTTAAGGTTTATTTCACAATACCCGAAAGAGACAATAATTGTGTCGACTCAATATTACCTTACATAGATGAAGAGCAAGGTGATATTAACTTACTAAATAAACACAATGACAGTGAGCTAGATATATTATTTCAAAACGTAGGAGACCAAAAGTTAGTTCTTGCCACTAAGAACACGCACAGTCACTTATTATTAGAGCACATAAAAATACTACTCATTGATACAGATATGCGTTTTGCATATTCGCTATCAAAACAATTACTCAGTGTTGGGGCTCATGTTGACATGAGTAATACGGAACAATATGCAATAGAACTGTTAGCGACAGAAGGTTATGACTTAATCATCATTGATCCCGCACTCAATGAACAAGCAACAGACTGTGTAAACACAATTACTGCAATACGGGATCTAGCGGACTACGCAGAGAAGCCGTTAATGGTGCTTACGGATCAGCACAATGAAGCAGCACAACAGCGGTTTTTAACTCATGGCGCGAATATTTTTGTATCAAAACCAATACATTTTGATATTCTCATACCATTGATATATCTCAATCTCTATTCGATTGGTACATCTGTAAACGAAAAAGCCGATGACTAATGTCATCGGCTTTAAAAGCAAGGTATTACTGCTGTGTTTATTTGGCTAGCGATTGATTGATATCGCGTAGTACCTCTGATGGGTTATCAGCTTTAGTAATTGGGCGACCAATGACTAGGTAGTCACTCCCCGCGGCAACGGCTTGCACTGGCGTCATAATACGTTTTTGATCGCCAACGGCACTACCCGCAGGTCGAATACCAGGCGTGACAAGGTTGAACTCTTGACCCAATAACGATTTTAGTTTTTTCGCTTCTTGCGCGGAACACACCACACCGTCTAAGCCACACTCTTTAGTTAATGTAGCAAGTCTCTCTACATGCTGGTCAAGTGGTGCATCAATACCAATTAAAGGTAACTCTGCTTGCTCCATACTGGTTAACACTGTAACAGCAATCAATAGTGGTGCTTTGTCACCGTAAGGCACAAGCGCTTCTTTAGCCGCTCGCATCATTTTCTCGCCACCCGTTGCATGAACATTAACCATCCATACACCGAGTTCTGCGGCTGCAGTCACGGCCTTAGCAACGGTATTAGGAATGTCATGAAATTTTAGATCGAGAAAAACATCAAAGCCTTTGTCTACCAATGCTTTAACGAATTCAGGGCCAAAATAAGTAAACATCTCTTTACCAATCTTAAGGCGACAGCTATCCGCTGAAATACTATCGACAAATGCTAAAGCTTGCTCTTTGTTGTCAAAATCTAACGCAACAACGACTTTTGATTGATTAATCATGAATTCCTCAAATATATAACGTAAAACTTTTAATCGCCGTCTAGACCACGAATAGGTTTAATACTACCCCAGCCTTGACATGACGGACATTGCCAGTGAATATTTCTGGCACTAAAACCACAACTCTTACAACGATAACGCGGCCTAATTTTCAGTTGCTCACCAACGAGAACGCGTAAATGATTTAAACTATCTTTAGCACGCCCTTCTTCTGCGTCATTAAGCTGAATTAACATTAATTCATGAAAACCATTAATGCTCGGCGCTTGAATTAGATGATCGGTTATCGTTTGCTCTAATTGTTGCTGACTCAGCTTAGGCTGCATAATTTGCAACTTGGCTAACAAGGTAGCAATACCCGCCCCTTTTTGAAGCGCGTCATCAAACTTCTGAACCAATTGTTCATTTTGATTTCTTTGGTGATAACACTGAATAAAGAGGTCAATGGCTTCACGAAAGTAATCAATATCTTGCGCTAAAAACTGATCAATCACTAATTGGCAATCAGCAAGCTTATTATTATCGAGGTAGTGCTTTCCTAGTATTAATCTAGCTCGAACACATCCCGGATCGGTAGACAAAGCGGTTTTTAATAAACTAATGTCTTGTGAATCCTGCTCAAGATAAAGCTCGCAATAAAAGTGAGCTAAAGCACGGGTTAAACAACCATTACCGCGCTGCCCTAGTTTCTGAGCAGTTTGAATGGCAAGCTGCCAATCCTTAGTTTGCTGATATAAACTCACTAAATGATGCAGCGCACGTTCACCAAACTCTTTACTCACCGAAAGTTCGGTAAAAATCTCTAAACTACGGTCAATCAATCCTGCTTGGAGGTAATCATTACCAAGTTCGTAGAGCGCATTATCACGTTGATGGTCCGTTAAATTTGGCCGAGCTAATAGATTTTGGTGAACGCGTAATGAACGGTCCACTTCACCACGTTGTCGAAACAAACGTCCAAGTGCTAAATGGGTTTCAATTGTCTCATTATCAACTTCGACTAACGCAATGAATTGATCAACAGCTTTATCGGGCTGATCAGACAATAGGTAATTTAGGCCTGCGACATAACTTTTTGAATAGTCACTCGCATGACGTTTGTGTTGATGCCCTGCACTGCGACGGCCCATATACCAACCATAGGCCGCTGCAATAGGCAGCAACAGAAACAACAACTCAAACATTAGAAGTGATTTGTTTTTCTTGTGTTGGTGCAACTACTGGTGCTGGACTATCAGCTAAACGCGTAATTTTCTTGTTTGCTATGTTAAGTTTGATTTTTAATCCGATGTATAATGAGTAAAAGATAAACCAACAAATGACAAAGCCTGAAATGAAGGCTAAACCAATAACATGACTGACATTAAAACTACCTTGAGCGATCAGGTAATTAATAGTCACCATCTCTTTATTACTTGCACTAAAGATCATTGCCATGACGAAGAACAGAATGACAACAATTGTTGCTATGACCGATTTCATTGGAGCTCCTTGCTAATAAAGTTTATATGGCTTCATTATCTAAGAAATTGTGCAGCGTGACTAGCCATAATTTATTAAAAAGCAATAAAAAAGCGACCCTAGGGTCGCTTTTATAATCGCTTGTTAAATAAGACCTCACCTAAGTGATGAATTATTTAAGCATTAAGGCTGGCATTGACTCGTTCACGAAGCTCTTTACCTGGTTTAAAGTGAGGTACATATTTTGCACCTAACTCAACCGTTTCACCTGACTTAGGATTGCGTCCTGTACGTGGTGCACGATAGTGTAATGAAAAACTACCAAAGCCACGAATTTCAATACGATCACCTTCAGATAAAGTATTAGCCATCAAATCAAGCATGTCTTTAACAGCCGACTCAATATCTTTAGCAGATAAGTGTAATTGTTTCAGGGCTAACCTTTCGATTAATTCTGATTTAGTCATAAACCTTCCTTTTTGCTATTACTATTACTATATAGATGAGGCGTTTACACGCCTCAACCACATCATACTAGTCGCGGTTTGCGTTTTTGAACGCTTCAGCCATCGCATTTGAAGAGAAGCTCTCTTCAGCGTTGTTGATGCTATCAACTGCAGATTTCTCTTCAGCTTCGTCTTTAGCACGGATTGATAAGCTAACAACACGGTTCTTACGATCAACACCAACAAACTTAGCTTCAACTTCTTGACCTTCAGATAGCTCTGTAGAAGCATCTTCAACACGGTCACGAGAAATGTCAGCTACACGGATGTAACCTTCAACGCTATCTGCTAACTCAACAGTTGCGCCTTTAGCGTCAACAGCAGTTACCTTACCTTTAACAATAGCACCTTTTTTGTTTTCTGACAGGTAGTTATTGAAAGGGTCTTCTTCAGATTGCTTGATACCAAGGCTGATACGCTCACGTTCTGCATCTACTGCAAGAACAACAGCTTCGATTTCGTCACCTTTAGAGAAATCACGTACTGCATCTTCACCAGCAACATTCCAAGAAATGTCAGAAAGGTGAACAAGACCGTCGATACCACCGTCAAGACCGATGAATACACCGAAATCTGTGATAGATTTGATCTTACCAGAAACGCGATCGCCTTTAGCGAACTTAGAAGAGAACTCTGACCAAGGGTTAGCAACACATTGCTTAAGACCTAGAGAAATACGACGACGCTCTTCATCGATGTCAAGAACCATAACTTCCACAGTGTCATCTAAGCTAACAACTTTAGATGGGTGGATGTTTTTGTTAGTCCAATCCATTTCAGAAACGTGTACTAGACCTTCAACGCCTTCTTGAATCTCAACGAAACAACCGTAATCTGTTAGGTTAGTTACGCGACCAGTAAGCTTAGTACCTTCTGGGAAACGACCCGCGATTGATACCCATGGATCTTCACCCATTTGCTTAAGGCCAAGAGAAACACGAGTTTTCTCACGATCGTACTTAAGTACACGAACATTGATTTCGTCACCAACTGCAACGATTTCGCTTGGGTGCTTAACACGTTTCCAAGCCATATCAGTGATGTGTAGAAGACCATCGATACCGCCAAGATCAACGAATGCACCGTAGTCAGTAAGGTTCTTAACGATACCTTTAACTTCGATACCTTCTTGAAGGTTAGCTAGTAACTCTTCACGCTCTGCACTGTTTTCAGTTTCGATAACTGCGCGACGAGAAACAACAACGTTGTTACGTTTTTGGTCAAGTTTGATAACTTTGAATTCTAATTCTTTACCTTCAAGGTGAGAAGTATCACGTACTGGACGTACATCTACTAATGAACCAGGTAGGAAAGCACGGATAGTATTCACTTCAACAGTGAAACCACCTTTAACTTTACCGTTGATAACACCAACGATAGTTTCTTGCTCTTCGAAAGCTTTCTCAAGAACGCCCCAAGACTCGTGACGCTTAGCTTTCTCACGAGAAAGTTGAGTTTCACCAAAGCCATCTTCCATAGCATCGATTGCAACGTCAACAACGTCGCCAACAGCTACTTCTAATTCACCAAGTGCGTTTTTGAATTGGTCAGCAGAGATTGGGCTTTCAGATTTAAGACCAGCGTCTACTAATACAGTACCACGTTCGATACGAACTACAGTACCTTTTACAATCGAACCAGGACGGGTTTCAAGTTCTTGAAGAGACTCTTCAAACAGTTGAGCAAAAGATTCAGTCATGTTTAAATTCACATTTTTCAATCCATCTATGCATCCGGCAACAATGGGGTTGTTAATTAATACTCTATCAATCCTTGACTGAGTAATAGGGTTTATTAGTTCTTTATCTACATTTCGATGCTGTTAGCTGCATGTTCAACAACTTTAGCTAACACTTCATCAATAGATAAACCTGTCGAATCAACGACTAGTGCATCATCGGCCGGTACAAGCGGTGCAACACTTCGGTTACGATCTCGCTCATCACGTTCGCTGATCTCACTTAAAAGGGACTGGATATTAGCATCAAAGCCCTTTTCTTGCAACTGGTTATAGCGTCGTTGAGCGCGCTCTTCGGCGCTCGCCGTTAAGAAAAATTTAATTGGTGCTTGTGGAAAAACAATGGTCCCCATGTCACGGCCATCTGCAATTAAACCATCGCTGGTCAAAAATGCTCGTTGACGACGTAATAATGCTTCACGAACACGAGGGAAAGCGGCGACTTTAGACGCGCTATTCCCCACTTTTTCATTACGAATTTCGCGAGTCACGTCCTCACCTTCAAGGATCACTTTAATGACGCCTGATTCACTATCACTAACAAAACGAACGTCTAAATGCCCTGCTAACGGTGTTAACGCGTCCTCGTTATCGAGGGCTACATTGTGATGAATGGCTGCTAATGCTAGCACGCGGTATATTGCACCGCTGTCAAGTAAATGCCACCCTAACTTATCAGCTAATAATCTCGCGATAGTTCCTTTACCAGCACCGCTTGGGCCGTCAATTGTTATCACTGACAAATTTTCTGCCATTGTTTACTCCTACGAACCTGATATTACAATAGGCTTATTATTTTAATTATCTTATTGGTCTTGTACTTATTAACTAGTACTAAATACTTAGAAAGACACCAAATTTCGGGACATATACTACAGTAGCCAGACACAAGATGAAATCGTTAAACAAAGATTTAACCTTTTATTAATGTTAAATAATGTTTCTATGATTTAAATCACTATTCACCGACCACGTTTTTGGTCAGCAAATCGATCGAAAACAATCAAAATACGTAGGAAATGTTTTTGCGGTACAACCAGGATCATTGATGGTTACAGGTGTATCGCTTAACGCAACCAACGAAAAACACATTGCAATGCGATGATCATTATAGGTATCAATCGCGGCATGGGCTAATGACGTCGGAGGAGTCACCGTTATATAATCGTGCCCTTCATCAACTGTCGCGCCAACCTTTCTTAACTCAGTTGCCATGGCAGCTAAGCGATCAGTCTCCTTAACACGCCAGTTATAAATATTGCGGATTGACGTTGGACCTTTTGCAAATAAAGCCGTCGTCGCTATCGTCATTGCAGCATCAGGGATATGATTCATATCAAGATCAACACCTGATAGTGTATCTGCTGTCACAGTGATTGAATGCGGCTGCCACTCAACCTTAGCGCCCATAGCTTCAAGAACGTCAGCAAAGTGCTTATCACCTTGAACAGAATCGGAGCCCACACCGGTAACAGTGACACTGCCACCCTTTATCGCAGCAGCAGCTAAAAAATAGCTAGCAGAAGAAGCATCGCCTTCGACATGAACTACACCTGGCGATACATAACTTTGCTGACCTTTAATGCTAAATGACTGTAGGTTAGTGTGCGACACTTCAACACCAAACTTTTTCATTAGATCAAGAGTAATTTCGATATAAGGTTTTGAAACAAGTTCACCGACGATTTCAATGTCGATATCACCGTCGGCTAATGGCGCAGCCATTAAGAAGGCGGTAAGAAATTGACTAGACACAGAACCATCAATTTGCACTTTACCACCGCTGATACCAGTACCCTTAATTGTCACTGGTGGGAAACCCTCAAAATCATGATATTTAATATCACAACCCATCGCTTGTAATGCTTCAACTAATGAATCAATTGGTCGCTCAGACATACGCGGTTCACCCGTTAAGGTAAACTCGCCCCGCCCTAAACACAGTGCTGCACACAATGGACGCATCGCTGTACCTGCATTACCTAAGAATAATTCACAAGAACCATCAAAATTTAATGACCCGCCATTACCTTCAACAATACACTCAGTGCGATCATCGCTTAGCTGATAAGAAACATTTAGCGTCTCAAGTGCGTTAAGCATATGACGAATATCGTCACTATCAAGTAAATTCTTAATCGTTGTTTGCCCTTGAGCCAATGCCGCCAATAATAGCGCACGATTAGACAAACTTTTTGAACCGGGTAAATTAACAGTGCCATTAACTGCAGATATTGGCGAAAGCGTTAGCGAATCCATCATGTTCCTTTTAAATAATAACGTGTGTAATTTAATTACATTGGAAACTTATAATGCCAGCGTAAACGCAACTTGCCAATAATAAATGTTACCTATTTGGTCGAATGAATTGTAAAAATGAATTTTTATTACAAACTGAACAAAAGTGAAGAATTATTATAAAAAGGAATCTTTAAACCAGTCCCAAACACCAAAAGAGTAATTAGGAAAGATATCGATACCTAAAGCTGATTTAGCAAGTTAAAGGATAAGCAAGCCTAGACCCGCACTAAACATCAGAAATAGCGATAACGAAAGAATTTAACAGTACTGCGTAAATAAACAGCGTGATTGCCCCACTGTCTAGCCCCTAATGAATGCTTAAGATACGAAAGCTGTTCTTCCGTAAAACTGTTCTGTACATTTTCAGGCATGCGCTCCAACAGTTTCGCCAAAGCAATTTCTTGCTTTAACAAACTTGCTGCTGATGGCTCTTTATCAAGGCTCATTTCAGGTTTCACAGCATTTCCAAACTCTCGTGACTTTGAATATTAATACCCAAAGTCAACGCTATTAACTAGTTGTCTTATTGATTATTTGAAACTGACAGTCCACGCCCGATACTGTAGTAACTGATCCCTTTAGTCGCCATTCGGCTAGGCTCAAACAAATTACGCCCATCGAAAATGATTGGCTGAGTCAGTAGCTCTTTGATTACGTCAAAATCAGGTGCTTTAAAATTTTGCCACTCTGTACCAATAATCAAAGCGTCCGCATCCTTCAACGCAGCCTCTTTAGTACCCATCAGTGCGAGTTCAGGCTTATTCCCGTAGATTCGTTGGGTTTCGTTCATTGCTTCAGGGTCGAATGCTTGTACATTTGCGCCAGCGGCCCATAGCTGCTCCATTAACACACGACTTGGTGCCTCTCGCATATCATCTGTATTTGGTTTGAACGAAAGTCCCCAAAGAGCAAATGTTTTTCCTTCTAGGTTGTCGGCTCCAAATTGTGTCTCGATATAGTCAAATAACTTATTCTTTTGACGGTAGTTAACGGATTCGACCGCCTTAAGAATCTTCGACTCATACCCGATTGCGTCAGAGGTACGAACGAGTGCCTGAACATCTTTCGGAAAACAAGAGTCTCCATAACCGCACCCTGGGTAGATAAATTGAAAGCCAATACGTGAATCAGAACCTATGCCCTGCCGCACGTGCTCGATATCGGCACCAACGTGTTCAGCAATATTTGCCATTTCATTCATAAAACTAATTTTAGTAGCTAACATACAATTAGCGGCATACTTCGTTAATTCGGCGCTTCGAATATCCATGACAATAATCTTTTCATGGTTACGGTTGAAAGGTGCATACAATTCACGCATCAACTCTTCTGCCATTGATGAGTCTGTGCCAATCACTATTCGAACTGGGCGTTTACAGTCTCCAACAGCGGCACCTTCTTTTAAAAACTCAGGGTTTGAAACCAAAGAGAACCCCAAC
This sequence comes from Psychrobium sp. 1_MG-2023, assembly GCF_030689115.1. NCBI lineage: Bacteria > Pseudomonadati > Pseudomonadota > Gammaproteobacteria > Alteromonadales > Shewanellaceae > Psychrobium > Psychrobium sp. 1_MG-2023. Next base: position 110,510 of record NZ_JAUYVJ010000005.1, read on the forward strand.
TCTTCACCACGCTGCTCTAATACAGATTCAACTTGTTTTTTCACTTTATCTGCAGTGCCAACTGGGGCGGTTGACTTATCAATGATGACTTTATAAGAGTTCATGTGCGTAGCAATAGTTTCGGCGACCTTAAGAACATATTTCAGATCAGCTGAACCATCTTTATCAGGTGGCGCACCAACGGCTATAAATTGTAATTCACCAAAATCAACATCAAATTTAGCATCAGCTGTAAATACAATTTGGCCTTGTTCAAAGTCACTTTTGACTAAAGGAGTCAGACCCGGTTCATATATAGGAATAATACCATTTTGAATGGTCGTGAATTTTTTTGGTCGACATCAACACAACAAACATCATGACCAGCATCGGCTAACACTGCCGCTCGTACAAGGCCAACACAACCAATACCCAAAAATGTAACTTTTATCTTTGATTTCTTTCCATAAAATTTCGCGCTAATTAATGCATGATTAATTTAAAAGTTTGAACTATAGATTTTATTACGGGCTCATTTCTACAGAAATGAGCCCAGACTAAGCAAAAATGACAGCGCCGTCACACTTTAATTGAACGAGCAGCAAAGCTGTAACTAAATCTCTTATTTAGAACAGGCTTGAGTCCGCCTAAGAATTATTGCTTGCTACTTTTTTTTTTATTGTTTTATAATTAAATAACTTTAACCGACATGGATGGGCATTACTTTGAAACAAATTGCTGTTCTTGTTGGTTTTTTCGCTTTATTATTGCCATCATTGTCTCAAAGCTCTTGTAATGGGTATTTTTCATCCCACTTTTTCTGAACTTGAGCAACAGTGTAATCTTAACGCTGTATACAGAGCGCAAGACTGGCAAAAAGTTCTTAATGATAACCGAGATGGTAATGAATGGGTCAAACTTAATCGTATTAAACACTTCTTTAATAAAGAGATAGCTTATCAAGATGATCTTCCACTCTGGGGGAAGAAAGGTTATTGGGCTTCACCATTTGAAACCATTGGCCGCAGCAAAGGAGATTGCGAAGATTATGCCATTGCAAAGTTTTCTCGTTTACTGCGCTTGGTATTCCTGAAGACAAGCTAAGGCTCATGTATTTTCTACACCTGAAAGTTAATTAACCACACGTGGTTTTAATCTATCTAAAAAACCCGACATCTGTACCTTTAGTATTAGATAATAATAATCAACGAGTGTTACCAGCGAATAAAAGAAAAGAGCTTAGACCAATTTATAGCTTTAACGGCAATGGTTTATGTCTTTCAAAAGCTAGAGAGCGCGGGCGAAAAGTAAGTAACAGCAAAGCAGTATCAGCATGGAACAAGTTATTACTTTAAATAGAATCAGATAACAACAGAATATTAGCGAGTATCCAATAAGCTGGCTAGGTAAAGGACAACAACATGAAGCAACACGCTAAAACTGCAGGAATCAGTTTACGAACACAGCTATATGGCTTAGTTATCGGCATTGCATTAGTGACATTAATCGGTTCGCTATGGATCAGTATAGAAAATACCCGTAGTTATCTTAATGAACAAATGGAAACACACGCTCAAGACACTGCGACGAGCTTGGGACTCTCTATTTCACCTTATATGAACGAAGAAGACGCGGTTATAGTCGAGACGATGGTTTCTGCCATATTCGACTCAGGCTACTACAAGTTATTAACCTTAACCGATGTCAATGGCAATGTTATCTTAGAGCGAAATAACCCTACATTTGTTGACGGCGTCCCACAGTGGTTTATCGAGACCTTTACATTGTCTCCACCCATTATGCAAACAGAAGTCAACAATGGCTGGAATATTGCTGGTGTATTAGCGCTTCAGAGTCATCCCGGTATTTCTTATGATAAATTATGGCAGCAGAGTGTAAATAGCACATATTCAGGCTTAATTATTTGCTTTATCGCGCTATTTCTCGCTCATTTAATCCTACGAGAGGTTCTACTCCCCCTCTCTCAGGTTGAAAAGCAAGCCCAAGCCGTTTGCCGTAAGCAATTTCCCATTATCGCAAACCTGCCGATGACCAGAGAATTAAAAGCGGTTGTAACTGCAATGAACACTATGGTCAGTAATATACAAACAACATTTGATCAAATGAGCAAGCATGCCGAGAAATTAACTCATGATGCTTTTATAGATCATTTGACCAATTTGGGGAACCGCCGTTCTTTTGAAAATCAATTTGACGCTGACAATCAAGAGATGAATTTAAATGATAGTGCCACTTTGGGGATGATTCAGCTACCTTCTCTATCAAAGATCAATAATGAACTAGGTTATAAAGCCGGCGACGAATATGTTTGTCTCACCGCAGAATTAGTTCAACAACACCTACAAGCGTTTGGCGGTGCAAAACTTTTCCGTACTGGTGGCGGTTGCTTTTTCTTTATGATAAAAGACACAAGCCAAGATGTTTTACATATGTGTGAACGTTTACAAGAGCAATTTAGCGCTTTATGCTCTAAAGGTTACCCTGAAGGCTTTGCTGAGATTATTGCTACATCTTATAGTAAAAAAGATAACCTAAGTTCATTACTTGCAAAGCTTGATACCCTACTAACACAAGAAGGTTCAGCAACAAAAGAAGGTATTGTCTATTCTACTCATCATAGTCATGATATACATGGTTTACATGAATGGAGTGATTTAATTGATAATTTAGTACAAAGTAATGATGTTAAATTTTCTTTCCAGCCTGTTCTAGCTTCGTCTCAAAGTGAAGTTATCTATTACGAATTATTTAGCCAGTTTTATTTTGATGAACAAAGTATTGCCAATAATCAACTATTTGCAATGGCAGAACGCTTAAATAAGTCTCAAGAATTAGACAAAATGGTTCTAACTAGTCTATCTATGCACGAAAAGTTTTCTTCTGAAACAAAGCTAGCTATCAATTTAACTCATCAGTCTGTTCATGATATCAACTTCAGAAATTGGTTAGCAAAGTTCTGCGAAAAACATGCAAAAAATTTACCTCACTTAGTCTTTGAGATTAACGAAGATGCAATTCTAGCCTCAATCGAATCCAGCCAAGATTTCATTCAGATGATAAAACGATATGATATAGAAATCTGTATCGAGCGGTTTGGCTCAAGCTTTACCTCATTCAAATACCTTAAAGGTTTAGATGTTGATTTCTTAAAAATTGATGGGTCATATATTCGTGATTTAGATAAGCATCCAGAAAATAATTACTTTATTCAGGCTGTCACCCAAATTGCTCATGGTGTCGGAATCAAGGTCCTAAGCTCTCATGTAGAAACAGTAAACAGCCTTGAGCTTCTGAAGGACCTTCACTGTGACGGTATGCAAGGTAACCATATTCAACAGACATTCGCACTAGTATCAAATAATCTCTCTAGTACATGTAAATATTCGCCACTTCAACTCGAATCAAGTCAGTAGTTCTCTTTGTAGCCTTGGAGGTGCGGTTCTTTACTCCGAGGCTACTGTTGTTGAGATACTTTTTAACCACTCACCCACCCCGATGTATACAATATCCCAATGTCTTGTTAGAGTACTTTCTCTTATTCTGACATGGACTATTTGGCATGAACAAAACTATTGCTTCTTTCTTTTTACTCTTTGCATTCTTAAGTTTGACTACATTCTCTAGCTTTGCACAAAAAAGTCCTATTGAATATTCTGATATCATGAAGTTTCAAAGTATTAAGCAAACCGTGATATCAGATGACGGCGACTGGGTTGCTTATCAAGCACAACCCGATAGAGGCGATGCTATTGGCTATGTCCATAATGCAAATAGTAATACCACGTTTGAGGTAGAGTTAGGGACTAAGCCCGTCTTTAGTGATAACAGCCAATTTGTTGCTTTTATTCAGCCACCGAGCTTACTTAATCATACTAATGCCACGCCAAAGGAAAGAAAGAAACTTAGCAAGCAATTAGTGGTGCTCAACCTGTCTACTGGAGAGAGAACTCACTTTAACCATCTTGATAGCTTTCAATTTTCTTCTGGCAGTCAGTATTTGGCCGTGCTAGCTAAAACACCTTCACCAGACAACCAAGAGTCAGGCGACAAAAGTATCAATAAAAAGAAGAAACTCTATAATAAAGGCGCTATCGGCGATAAACTCGTTGTTATTGATCTACAATCTAACCAATCTCATACCTACCCAAATGTCGCAAGCTTCGCTTTTTCTACCAACAAGCAGTGGTTGGCACTGGCAACGTCAACAAAAACTGGTGAACAGAACGCTATTGATGTCATTAATCTAACGACCGAACAGCAGCAAACGTTATTCCAAGAGCCAGCCTTGTCAATTGAACAACTCGCGTGGAGTGATAAAGGAACTAAACTAGCGTTTCTAAAAGGTAGCTATCAAGAAAAAGTAAAAAAACGTTCACATTCACTGCATATTTGGCACTCAACCAGTCACTTTAAAACAATAAAAACTAACAAAAAAGGTTGGTTTATAAGTAACAAACATCCACTTAAATGGAGTTTTGACAGTAAACGCGTTTTCTTTGGTTATAGTCCGAGTATTATTAGTAAAACAAAGAGCACTACACTCAGTCAAAGCCAACTATTTGATGTGAATACCATCCTCGCTAAAAAAGAGATGCAAACTTGGCATCACCAAGATACGACAGTAAAAACTCAGGATAAAGTTGATTACAACAAGAAAAATTACGACTACTACCTTGCCAGTGTTAACGTTAAACGCAGTAAAGTAGTACAGCTGGCTGATAAGTCATTACAAGATATTCGAATTGTTAAGAATCGTCATGCATTAATCGGCATTGATTACCGCCCATACCAACGTCAATCAACCTGGAATGGTTGGTATTTTGATGCTTATCGCATTGACTTAAATAATGGCAATAAGTCACTTATTGCAAAAAATATCCAACATGCTGGTGCACTTAAAATCAGTGAAGATGGGCGCTATATCAGTTTTATTAAAGAAGGTCATTTGTGGGCTTATGATAGCGTTAAACAAAAGAGTAAACAGCTATCAACCGCGCTAGGTCAGATATTCGTTGATGAAAACAATGACCGACCACAACCGGCAAGGCCTTATGGAATCAAAGGCTGGTTAAAGGGTACTGATAAATTAATCGCTTATGATAAATTTGATATTTGGCAGTTTGACTTTAGCTCTACCAAGGCACTAAAACTTACCAGTGGCTTTGGCCGCGAGCATCACCGCCGCTTACGCATCATCAATACTGACAAAGAGCAACCGTTCATCAGTGATAACGACTTGCTGTTATTATCTAGTTTTAACACAGACACCAAGCAATCAGGTTTTTTCACCTTAGTCGCCAAGTCGCGCCAATTATCAAAACTGCTTGAGGGTGATCACCGTTATCGCTTTATCGCTAAAGCGAAGAATAAACCATCGTATGTGTTTACGCGCGAGAGCTACCGCGAGTTCCCAGACCTTTGGTTAGCTCAGTCAAGCTTTAGCAACGCACAAAAGATCAGCCAGTTAGGAAAACAAACCACTCCGTATATTTGGGGCGATTCAGAATTAATCTCTTGGCAAACAAACGATGGTGATACTATCCAGGGTCGCTTAATCAAACCCGATAACTTTGATACGACAAAGCGCTACCCTGTGCTCGTTTATTTTTACGAGAACTACAGCGATCGTTTACACCACTTTACACCAATGGTGATTAACCACCGTCCAAACTTTCCATTTTACAACTCTCACGGCTATGTGATTTTTCAGCCAGACATTAAGCAAATCATCGGCCAACCCGGTGACGCCATGGTTAAATCTATTGTGCCTGGTGTGCAAAAAATTATTGAGCTTGGTATTGCAGATAAAAATGCAATAGGCCTACATGGTCACAGCTGGGGTGGTTATGGTACGGCTTACGCTGTGACTCAAACCGATATCTTTAAAGCCGCAGTTTCAGGAGCGCCCGTCTCGAACATGACGAGTGCCTATTCCGGTATACGCTTAAAATCAGGCTTAGCAAGACAATTTCAATATGAAACGGGTCAAAGCCGACTCGGTGCTAGTTTATGGGAGCAACGACAGCTATATATTGATAGCTCACCACTCTTTTTTGCCGATCGGGTGAACACTCCCCTGCTGATTCAGTTTGGCGACGTTGACGATGCTGTGCCTTGGCAGCAAGGGGTTGAGTTGTTTTTAGCCCTACGTCGCCTCGATAAAGACGCGATTATGTTGCAATATGAGGGTGAACCCCATCATTTGAAGAAGTACCCGAATAAATTAGATTACACTATCAAAATGAAAGAGTATTTTGACCACTATCTACTCAATAAACCTGCTCCACAATGGATCAATGAAGGCGAAGCTTTCCGCCCAGCGCCTGATTAAAATACATTGAGTCTTATCAGGGCATAAGTATTGACTATGCCCTTTTTACACCGCCCTTAATAATTCCACCAAAAAGTACTTAGATCGGGGTATACTCTATTTATCGGTATTTGCCATTTATTGGCTAATAACTTAATAATAAAAAACAAGAACAATATAGGAAGTCTTATGTTTCTTAATACTAATATAGCCTCTGGCACCCCATTGTATGTCCTCGATAAGAATGACTTTATCACTTGGGAAACAATGCAAGATTCAATGACTATCAATTGGCTAATCAATACTAAGTTCTCAGGCCATGGTGTGTCTATTATTCCTAATACCGATGGCTCATTACGGTGTGTTATTTTCGTCACTGACACCCCATCGGATCATTTCGCTTGTGGCGATTTAGCCACACAGTTACCAAGCGGACATTATGTGTTAAACACCAAACCTGAACTAATCAAAGCCTCTGCTTTTGGTTGGCTTGCCGGTTGTTATCGTTTTACTCGATATAAAGAGAGCACACAAGAGCTACCAACGTTAGCGATTAAGGACAGCGCACTAGTTAACGAAGTGACGATTGAAGCCACAGCTACTGCATTGGTTCGAGATTTAGTCAATACGCCTGCCGCAGATATGATGCCTCAGAACCTTGCCGAAACCGCCCACGAACTGACACGGCAATTTGGCGGTTCAGTCACACAAATCGTTGGTGATGAGTTATTGAGCCAAAACTACCCGACGATTCATGCTGTTGGGCGCGCTAGTGTTCATCAACCACAACTGATTGACTTAATATGGGGTGATGATGCTAACCCACAAATCACGCTAGTTGGTAAGGGGGTTTGTTTTGATAGCGGTGGCTTAGATCTAAAACCAACTGCTGGTATGCGCTATATGAAAAAAGACATGGGCGGTTCAGCTCACGTATTGGGTCTTGCTCATTTAATCATGGCGAACAATTTACCCGTGCGCTTGCGTGTATTAATTCCTGCTGTAGAAAATGCTGTTTCTGCTAATGCACTACGCCCAGGTGATGTTATTACAACGCGTAGTGGTCTTACAGTCGAGATTGATAACACAGATGCTGAAGGACGTTTGGTATTATGTGATGCTATCAGTGAAGCAATGAATGATTCACCGGAAATGCTTATCGATTTTGCGACACTAACAGGTGCAATGCGTGTCGCTTTAGGCACTGAGTTACCAGGCTTTTTCTCAAGTAATAAACAGACAGCCCTTGATTTAATGTCAATTGGTGAGAGCAATAGTGACCCTGTATGGAATATGCCATTACATTCACCTTACAAAAGCCTCTTAAAAAGTGAGATTGCTGATATGAGTAATTGCGCAGCAGGCCCATTTGGTGGCGCGATTACTGCGGCGCTTTACTTAAAAGAGTTCACCGCTAACCACCCTAATTGGCTTCACTTTGACATTATGGCTTGGAATAATCGTAAACTCTCAGGCCGCCCAATCGGTGGCGAAGCCTTTGGTGTACGTACTGTATACCATTACTTAGCCCAGAAATACGCTAAGTAGTCAGTCCTTTCTTAAATCAAACTGATTAACCAGGGCCTTTGATACCGCGTGACGCCCTGGTGATCTCTTTATCCAGGGCCTTTGCCACAGTGTGAGACCCTAATTAGTAACCCCTGAACTACACAGCGCCGTGCAAGTTACTAAAAGTAGATTAAGCTTAGATCATCACTAGTCAATGAGGTTAGTCTGATGCGTTTGCTTTTGCTTAGTTTGCTATTTCTTTCTCACTCACTCATCGCGCAGGTGTATTGGTCACAAGGCTCGCATCAATTAAAAGATGGCGCGACCAAAACTTATGCTGATCGTTCAGCAAAAATTCCGTGGCGAAAACCGTTTGGTGACTTCCTAGATAAAAATGGCACGCCCTACGGCAACACGCCTTTTTCATCAACCGTTATTAAAGACATTGATCGTAGCCGGGTCGAACGAATTGATATTTTACCTCTGCTCAAATATTGGGCAAGGCATGAAAATAGTTACCACGGCATCTATTTAAAAGGTATTTTAGGCGGTGAAGCATCTTTTTATAGCAGTGAACATCAAAACAAAAAACCCTATATTGAGATCACCACAAACTCGCAACGGCTTAAATTCGCCATTACGCGTGATACTAGCTTTCACCCAAGCACCAATAAATCCCTTGGACACTTCGATGTGTTTAGTGTATCTGGCTCAGCGGCGAGCTTATTAGCTATCGATCCAAGTTTTCAAGCATTATCACTTAAGAATATTTCACGAGCACAGCTGGTTTTGACCACAACAAACAAACAACACAGAGCGATTACATTAGGTACTTTTGCTGTTGCAGCAATCGACAATAAGCAACAAACAAAATTGGGGATCGCCAAAAATTTTCCACAAGACTTGAAAATCACATCACATCAAGCTGTAATTTTTAGTGAAGATTTTAGCGCTAAAACTTCACTATTTAATCGATATAAAACGCCCCGCTGGCGTAAGTTCCTCACTCAGATCCCAGATTATAGCCAGTATCAATTAGTTGGTACTCCAATAAATAAATCTAAATTTACCCCATTGCTCACTCAAGCCCTTGAGCTTACCTTCACTCCAAAAGGGTCTTTGGCACTAGGCGGTATGTATAAATTTAAGCAACTGCTGGGCTATGAGCCGGAGCAGATGTATTTTCGTTATTACTTGCGCCTTGGTGATAAATGGCAGCCACGAGATGGTGGAAAACTTCCAGGTTTTGCAGGAACTTATAATAAAGGTGGTTGGGGGGGGCGTAAATCTAATGGGTTTAATGGTTGGTCTACACGCGGGGCATATGGCCTTCCAGCTTCTGCTAATTCAAGTTTTTCAGGCGCAACCCCGATAGGAAACTACGTCTATCAAGCAAAAAGCGATGGAAACTACGGCTACGTCGATTTTTGGCACGGTACAGCGCCAAAACTTGAACGAAACAAGTGGTATTGCATAGAGCAGTTTGTAAAGTTAAATACTGTTGGCAAAGCAGATGGAGTTATCAGGGCATGGGTTAATGGTGTCGAGGCATTTAATAAAACAGACTATGAGTTTAGAAAAACACAGCAACTTAAAATAGAGTCTGTTTGGATGAACTTTTATCACGGCGGAACAACCAAACCAAATAAAACCTATCGTGTTTACATTGATAATATTGTTATTGCCCATGATTACATTGGGCCTATGGTGATTGGGCGGTAAACAGAGATCCTGAGTAAAACACCCTCAGGACGACGCTTAGGAGATGACGACTGGGTGGAGATGGCTGTGAGAAGAGGACAATGGTTGGCAACCCCAACACAACATCGTCTTCCCGACAGGGGTTTAGCCGGGATCTTTGTTTATTAACAAGCGAGGTCCAGAGATCCCCCTCAGGACCTCGCTTGCAAATTATTGCTAACGAACTACCATGCCCAACGCTTTCAAGTTATCTACCATGTTAAGTGCCGCATTTTTAGGTTCGATATCATCATCAATCTTTGCGATTCGACCTTCTTTATCGATGTAAAACGTCACGCGACTGGCAACACGAAACAGGTTGAGTACTTCATAAGCTTTCGCTGTCTCTTTAGTTGGATCGCTTAACATTGGAAAGTCGGCTTTGGTTTTTTTGGCAAAGTCGATATTGTCTTCAATAGGGTCAACACTGGCCATAAAATAGCTAACATCAAAGGCACGAATTTTTTCACCATGCTTAACTAATGATAAACACTCAATCGTACAGCCACGTGTATTGGCCATCGGGAACCAAGCAAGTACCACTGCTTGGCGGCCACGATAATGACTAAGCTTATAGGTCTTACCGTTGGTCGCCTGAAGCTCAAAGTCAGGTGCCATATCACCGACCTTTAGTTCATCAGCTTGGCTGCAGGTGCTTAGTGAAATCAACAACGCACTTAATAATGTAAATAAAATTTTCATAATTTTCTCTTTTATAATGATTTTTTATAATCGGCGATTTTCTGCTTAACTCGTTTTTCCGATATCGGGAATTTTGTACCCAGTGTTTGGGCAAATAAGGACACTCTCAGCTCCTCAATCATCCAACGAATCTCAACGAGTGAGGCTGGCATAATTGCGGTTTTACCGAGTTTATTAACCAACGCTTGGTATTCTTTATTGACCGAATCAATAGCAATGGTCACGATACGGTCTTTGTTGGGGTCTACGGGTAACTTTTCGAGACGGCGTTCAACTGCTTTTAAATAGCGATGCAAATCGTCTAAACGATGATGGCCAACTTCGGTCACAAACCCCTTAAAGACGAGCTTTTCAAGTTGTGATTTAATATCGCCATGAGCCATCACCATATCAAGTGAGACCTTACCTTTAAGTTTTTTGTTAATCGCATTAAGCAAACTCAGACATTGCTCAACTTTCTCGGCAATAACTACCCCTTGGTCAGCAAGCTCCGCTCGAACAATATCACGTAACTGATTAAACTTACTTTCATCATCAACCGTCGTATTATGTTTCTCAATGATACTATCAACAGCTGCAGCAATAATGTCATCAATTAACACATTAACTTGCCCAAAACCATGATAGTAGAGTCCCAATTTCGCTTTGTTGGGAAGCGCACGCTGCATATAGGCTATCGGTGAAGGGACATTAAGTAGCAGCAACTGCCTTAAACCAACCAAATTGCTTTGCTGAGCTAGTCCTTCGTCATCAAATAGCTTTATCTCGACACTTTGCTTATTCGCGACCAGCGCCGGATACGCTTTTATTTCAAACTGACCACGTTTTGAGGTGTAGCTCGCTGGTAACGAGCCAAAGTTCCATTGAGTAATATCTTGTTGTTCAATACCTTTATCAGCGACTTTAGCGAGCGACTGAGAAACTTGACCACTGAGCTCTTCTTGAAGCTTGGCTAAATCGCGGCCTTGTTTGATTAACTTGTATTTATTACGGCCAACGTTTTTCTCAATTTTATAATTGATAAATAAATGTGGGGTAAGTTGACTGCTATCCCAATTGTCTAATTCAATTCTCACGCCTGACATTCTGAGTAATTGTTTAGCCATGGCATCTACCATTCGACCCTGCATCACAGGCATCGTATCTAAACACGCACTGGCATAATTAGGTGCAGGAACGAAATTACGGCGCAACGATTTAGGTAATGACTTAATTAACGCAATCACTTTCTCTTCTCTGAGGCCATTGACTTGCCAATCAAAGCCATCTTGAGTGACTTGGTTTAATAACTCGATAGGGATATGGACACTGACCCCATCATCAATATCACCAGGTTCAAAATGATAGGATAGCTGGAAGGTTAAGTTTCCTTGCTGCCAAGTATCTGGGAAGTCATTTTTGCTAACCGTCTTTGCATCACTTCGCATTAAAGCTTCAATGTCAAAGTCGAGCAATTTTGGCTGCTGCTTTTGTGCCTTACGCCACCAGCGCGTTAAACTGCTTTCACTTGAGATATCTTGTGGGAGTTTCTCGTCATAAAAACGAAACAGATCTTCTTCATCAATCAAAATATCACGGCGACGTGACTTGTGTTCAAGTTCTTCAACTTGCTCTACAAGCTTTAGGTTATGGCGATAGAAGTTTAATTGACTATTTAGTTCTCCTTCGACAAGACCTTGGCGGATGAAAATTTCTCGAGCCTCTACTGGCTTAATCGGTGTATAGTCGACTTTGCGTTTCGTGACGATAATCACGCCGAATAAGCTCACTTGTTCAAAAGCAACAACACGAGCCGCCTTTTTTTCAAAGTGCGGTTCACTGTAGCTTTTCTTGACTAAATCACCCGCTAAGGGCTCGATCCATTCAGGCTCTATTTTTGCGGCAACGCGGCCAAATAAGCGAGAAGTTTCTACCAACTCCGAGACCATCGTCCACTTTGGCGGTTTTTTTGCTAATGCTGAACCGGGGAATATAAAGAACTTAGCATTGCGCGCGCCGCTAAATTCATTGTTATTTTCTTTAAACCCAATATGACTTAACAAACCCGATAGGATGGCCTGATGCACACTTTGCCAATTAGGCTCATTACTTTTTACACTGATGCCCTGCTCCGAAAGCACTTGCACTAGTTGCGCATATAAATCTTGCCACTCCCTTATTCGTAAGTAATTAAGGAATTGTTCGCGACACAGCTTGCGAAAACGAGAATTTGATAGTGCTTGTTGCTGTTCTTGCAGGTAATCCCACAAATTCACAAAGGCAATAAAATCTGAGGTTTTATCAATAAAACGTTGATGTGCCTGATCTGATTTCTGTTGATATTCTAGTGGCCGCTCGCGTGGATCTTGAATACTCAACGCTGAGGTAATAATTAATAGCTGTTCGAGCGAACCATTATTATTTGCTTCAATGACCATTCGTGCTAAACGAGGATCAATGGGTAATGAAGCGATTTTCTTACCAATTTCGGATAAGCTTAATTGCTCATTAGCAGAAAACTTACCTTTTTTATGTTCTTTAGATAAAGCACCGATCTCTTCAAGTAACCGAACACCATCATTAATATTTCGACTATCGGGTGGCTGAATGAACGGAAACGCTTCGATATCCCCTAACCCTAATGACACCATCTGTAAAATAACCGAGGCTAAATTGGTCCGCAAAATCTCAGGATCGGTAAATAGCGGGCGCGCGTCAAAATCAGCTTCGCTATATAAGCGAATACACACACCTTCAGCCACACGGCCACAACGTCCTTTTCGTTGATTAGCACTGGCCTGCGATACTTTTTCAATGGGTAGGCGCTGAACTTTAGTTCGATAGCTATAGCGACTAATACGTGCCGTCCCAGGGTCTATAACATAGCGAATTCCAGGCACCGTCAAGGATGTTTCTGCAACATTAGTGGCTAATACAATGCGCCTTTTATTACTCGACTTAAAGATTTTAGATTGTTCGGCATAACTTAATCGTGCATAAAGGGGTAAAATATCGGTATGAACTAAATTTCTTTTGGCTAACGCATCACTGGTATCACGAATTTCCCTTTCGCCATTCATGAAGATTAATATATCCCCCGGGCCATGCGCAACGAGTTCATCAACGGCATCAAAAATTGATTGCAATTGATCCTTGTCTTGGTTTTGTTCATCTATATGATAACGAACTTCTACGGGAAAGGTTCGCCCGCTCACTTCAATGACAGGGGCATCGTTAAAATGGGAAGAGAACCGTTTGGTATCAATGGTAGCAGATGTCACTATGACCTTTAAATCCGGACGTTTAGGTAATAAACGTTTAAGGTAGCCTAGAAGGAAATCAATATTTAAACTTCTTTCATGGGCTTCATCGATGATAATAGTGTCATAGCGATTTAAAAAAGGATCGTGTGCAATTTCCGCCAGTAAAATACCATCGGTCATTAGCTTAACATAAGTATTATCATTGAGTTTGTCAGCAAAACGTACTCTAAAACCGACAACTTGGCCGAGTTCGCTGTCTAGTTCACTGGCAATTCGTTCTGCAACGCTTCTTGCGGCTAATCGTCTAGGCTGAGTGTGACCAATTAGCCCCTTTTGCCCACGCCCTAGCTCGAGACAAATTTTAGGTAGCTGGGTTGTCTTTCCTGAACCCGTTTCCCCCGCGACAATTACCACTTGGTTATTGGCAATAGCGGTAGCAATGTCGTCTTTAAGCTGGCTTACAGGTAACTGTTGCGGGTAAGTAACCTTTGGCGCATTAGTCACACGGTGTTGGTATCGAGATAATGCGGCCTCGCAGTCACTGGCGATTTTTTCTAAACTTTTGGCTTTACGCTCTTGCTGCTTAATTTTATTTAAACCACGCAACCTTGCCCTAATCTTGATCCCATCTAAAAGCATACAGTCATGCGAACTTGCTTTAAGCTGCGAAATAAGTTGTTGTGGTGTTATTGTGCTATCTGTAGGAGGCGAGTTTTGGTCAGTCAAAATACGAGAAGTCTTTAAGAATATATTCCCTTATATTATCAAATATTAAAGATAAAGGGCAAACTTGATTGGTCAAGGTGCAAATAGATTCGACTGACAAACAATGGTGTTATTGAAAAGCGTTGAGTAAGCGCTTATAGTAAAATTATTGAACGAGTATTATGCAACTTTAGAGTCATGTCGTCAGTGAAAGCGCCATATTTTTAATCTGAGGCATGCTTCTTGCTTTATTTAGAGCCTGTAAATAATTTTTTTGTACCTCTTATTTCTTCGTGTCTCTTAATAGTATCAAAGAAACAGCACTACACTAGAACACTGACTCGGCACACGCACCATTAGTCGTTAATAGGCCACTTAAGTGTATATAGAAAGGAAAATAATTTGAATGTTGAAAGTTTTTTCCCTCGGTTTAGTACAGCGGTCATCCTCTTTGTAGCCTATATTGGTTCTGCGTTTTTGTTCGCCAGTTTTAGCCCTCAATCACAAATTGTCTCCTTTTGGCCACCCGCTGGTATAGCACTGGCCGGAGTACTTTTACTTGGTTGGCGCTTCATTCCTTTTATTATTCTTGGTTCCTTCACCTTTAACTCAATGATTCAATGGAGCCCATCGACAGATCTTGTCCCATTTACCATCATTGGTTTACTCATTGCCTGTAGTTCAGCATTTCAAGCACTTATTAACGCAAAAGTACTTGAAATGCTCAAGATCGACATATTAGATGCTCCCTCAGTCAAATGTTGTGTTATTTTTATCGCTGTCACTTTCATTAGCTGTTTGTTTAGTGCTCTGGTTGGGAATACAGTACTTAATGTCGCAACACAGCCTAATAATGTGTTTGATCTTCCTTGGCATAACGTGTCGGTGTGGTGGCTAGGCGACTTTATCGGTGCGATCACGTTGTGCCCAATAGTACTCAGCCTTTTAGTAAAACGTACGCAATATGACTTAATTAAAAGTATTACTTTGCCAATGATTTTTTTAGTTATTACCATTCAATTGTTTCAACAATATGTGGAGCAAGAAGTTGCTGATGACACTGTGGTGGATTTCAATACGAAAGCAAAAGTTGTTGAAAACAATCTGAGAAACAATATTAATCACTATGTTAATACACTGAACACACTCGCTAATCAAATATCATTAGACCCACAGCTCACTAGTAAAGAATTCAGCGAAAAAGCACTGTCTTTAATTGAGCAAAACTCTGGTATCAAAGCATTATCTTGGAATCCATTAATTCACCAGCGATACCTCGACGCATTCATCGAAAAAAATCAAAAAACCTTTCCCGGCTTTAATGTTAAAGGTGCGCCTTTACTCAGTACAGATCCGCTCGTTGTTGTCCAATACATCGAACCATTATCAGAGAACCTCGCCGCTCAAGGTTTTAACGTTTATTCTAACCAATCTCGCAAGAATGCTATGATTCAGGCTCAAATAAGCCATTCCGCTGTAGCAACAGATATAATTACTCTTGTTCAGTCAAAACAAAAAGAGCCTGGATTTCTACTTTTAAAGCCAATCTATGGCGATGAATCAGCAGATGTATATTCGCTTGATCGGCCGCAATCTATCGCAGGTTTTGCTGTAGGCGTGTTTTTAGTTAATGAAATAATAGAACAAAGCACCACTAATCAATTAATGGATGATATTTCTCTTTATATTTACGAGAATGGTGATCACAACAAGCCTGTTTATGGCGATGACTCTCTAGCCCGCCTAATGGATGACCAACAAGGTTACTTTCATCGTTTTGAATTAACATTCGCTAATCATCACTGGTCATTTATCTTACATATCGCACCGGACAGTTACGTCTCTAAACAAGTCGCTCTTTTGTTAAATTTTTTAATTTTTAGTATCATCATCGGTGCATTCTCGGTACTGCTGGTTTTAACCACATTTGGTCGACACCAAAGTATGCGAAGGGAAGTAACTGCGAGAACGAAACAACTGCATCAACTCAACATGCAACTTGAACACTTCGCATTTTATGATGCGCTGACAGAACTACCTAATCGACGCCTCTTTATTGACCGTGTTAGCCAAGCGATCAAAATTGCCAAACGTAATCACTCAAAATTTGCGATTCTTTTTCTCGACCTCAATAAGTTTAAACAAGTCAATGACAATCTAGGACATGAAGTCGGTGACCAACTGCTAGTTGAAGTGGCTAAACGTTTTGCATCTGCCTTAAGGAAAAGTGATACGTTGGCTCGCTTCGGTGGGGATGAGTTTACTGTACTGCTCGAAGAAGTAGAGGATTTGTCGATTGTGACTGAAATAGCCCATAAGCTCGCAGTGAGTTTAACGGATCAGTTTGAAATCGAGCAACATTCATTAGTGGCATCAACCAGTATTGGCATCGCTATGTACCCCGAAAATGGTCAAGAGATCCAAGCGTTGTTAAGCGCCGCTGATATCGCAATGTATCAATCTAAACAGGGGAATAAAGCATTTAGCTTTTATCAATAATACACCAAGACAGGGCCTCACTGATTTTGGCAACAACAAATCAAATGAGACCGTTTCATGGAATTGTCAGTAACGTTTGTATCTCAGCCTCATTTAGTCATCGACACATACTTATATTACACCCAATGTATGGTGTAGTGGATGATCACTAAAGTAACAGGCTTTGTGTTACTTACCAAAAATAGCCACGTTAGCTGGTTCGCCGGCTTTTCTATAGCCGCGATACATACCTTTTGTATTAAAGGTTAATGCAACATTCCCTTTAGGATCCACAACGATAACACCGCCTGTACCACCACTTGCTAGCATGGGGCCAAAAATAACCTCTTCGCTCGCTTGCTTAATATCTTTGCCTTGATAAAGGACACGAGCACAGATGTCAGAGGCGACATTATAACGGATAAAATACTCACCATGGCCGGTAGCAGAAACAGCACAAGATTGATTGTCAGCCCAAGTACCAGCACCAATAATTGGCGAGTCGCCAATTCGGCCGTAACGTTTTGCTGTCATTCCCCCCGTCGATGTGGCAGCTGCGATATTACCAGCTCTATCAACAGCAACTGCGCCAACTGTTCCCATCTTATATTTATCATCTAAGTGAATGTAATTTGCTTGGTACTCACCCGGTGTACTTGATTTTTGCTCAATAGCTTGTATTTTCTTCTTTGCGCGTTGAAGTGCTTTATAACGGCTTTGCGTATCAAAATGGTTATTAGCAACTAATGGGATCCCTTGCTCTAAAGCAAATTCCTCAGCGCCTTGCCCTGACAACATCACATGAACTGATTCTGTCATCACTAAACGAGCAAGGTTGATTGGGTTTTCAATATGGCGAATTCCTGATACTGCACCTGCTTGTTTGGTTTTTCCATCCATGATTGAAGCATCCAGCTCATGAGCACCATCATAAGTATAAACAGCCCCTTTACCCGCATTAAACAACGGAGAATTTTCTAAAATATTCACCGCAGCATTGATCGCATCAAGACTTGAACCACCACGGTGTAAAATATCGTAGCCTGCATTAGTCGCTTCTGTTAATTTTTGTCGGTATAGCGCCTCTTTCTCAGGGGTAAATTTTTTCTTATCAATTGTCCCTGCACCGCCGTGAATTGCGATTGCAAAATTATTCTCCGCGTCTTTTTCCAAAGGATGTGCTTGCGTTGTTACACTCAATCCAAGCGTTGCGAATGTAGCAACGCACAGCAAAGGTTTAACATGTTTTTTAAAAGAAAAATCAAAAGAGGATTGTCTAGTCACGGAATACTCACTATGTTGTTATTGTTATTTTCGGGTCATTTTATATCATCATTTTTCTGAGCCTAGCAATGAATTATTTGCTAGAATAGTCTTTTGTATTCAGAAAACTAGCAGTTACTATGTCAAATATTACTTTATTATCAAGTCAGAAACTCTTTAACGGTACTCACAACCAATATCAACATCAATCAGAGACAACAAACTGTCCGATGACTTTTTCTGTATATTTGCCTCCAGAGGCTAATAATGAGAATAAAGTACCGGCCTTGTATTTTTTATCAGGCTTGACTTGTACTGACGAAAACTTTTCAGTTAAAGCGGGAGCGCAGCAGTATGCTGCAAAACATGGCATCGCACTAATCATGCCTGATACCAGCCCTCGCGGCGAAGGTGTACCCGATGATTTAGAGGACGATTACGCTTTTGGTCAAGGGGCTGGTTTTTATGTCAATGCAACACAAAAGCCGTGGAATAAGCACTTTAAAATGTACGATTATGTCGTCGCTGAACTTCCTAAACTCATTGAATCAGAGTTACCTGTAAGTGAAGTAAAATCTATCTTTGGCCATTCGATGGGTGGGCATGGTGCATTAGTGATCGCCTTACGCAATGCAAAAAACTATCGTAGTGTCTCAGCGTTTAGCCCAATCACTAACCCAATTGAAACCCCTTGGGGACAAAAAGCGCTTTATAATTATTTAGGTGATCATCTCCCACAATGGTTGCAATATGACGCTTGTCATCTTGTGGCACAAGGGAATAATCAATTGCCAATGTTGATCGATCAAGGGTTAGACGATCAATTCCTTGAAGAGGAGTTATTACTAGATAACTTCATAAGCGCAACAGATGACGCTGGCTATGAAGTCACTATTAATCAGCATGAAGGCTATAACCACAGCTATTTCTTTATAACGACTTTCATTGAATCTCATTTAGATTTTCATGCGAAATACTTGTTAGCGGAATAAAATAGTAGTCATAAAACAACAAGGCACTAGCGTAAACTAGTGCCTTGTCTTAACTCCAATTAAATAAACAGGAACGGTGTTTTAATTAACGACGCTATCGGCTAAAAAAGCCCGAGGCTCGATCTTCGCAAGCCTCACGCCAACCGCCAAGCCATTGTTGTTTTTGTTCGACGGTGTTATACGGGCAATTATCTCGGCTTTGTTGCTGGACGCCAGCGTTATAGCCTTTAGAAAAAGCACGTTGATTCCGATCTCGTTTCTGTCTGTTCATCAAAATATCCTCTTTGATATCCAACTCAGCTATAATCGTACCGCTGGTTAAGCAGATTACCTGACCATGTCTACGGCATATACCAATTATACGTTGGGTACTTATTGTGTACTCTTGATTCAATCAAACACTTTGTATAGCGAATTTACAGCGTTGTCATCGTTTGCTGAATCGCCATCACTCGGGTAACCTTCAACCCGCTAAATATGATTAAACATAGAGTGTAAATTGGTCACTTGTAATAAATGACAGTATTATTTTTAACCAATTCTTAACAAAGAAGCAAGAAAAAAGGATCATAACCTTTCGCTATTTAGCTAAGATCATGATCCTAATATATTTAAATATTGTAATTACAGAGATTACTTACGCATCAACCTGCGAGTAACGAAACCAAAAAGGCCAAGCATCAATGCACCAAACCCAAGTCCTGCTCCACTTCTTGTGTGCTTATGTTCTTGTGAATCTTCATCAATCACACTACAAGCTTCACCCTCTGTTGGCTTTAAGATAACAGCACGTGGAATTTGTTCAGTAACCGGCTTACCATCAGCATCTGTATCAAACACTGGCTCACCATTTTCATCAACAACGATTTCTTCTTGGGCATCTTCAGTACCAGGATCGACAATATTGCCCTCCTCGTCAACCCATTGAGTTTTAATTCGAGGTAATGTAACTAAAGCCGTTGCCATGATCTCACCGTCATTACTGATACTATTGGCGCTAACCACGACAATATCGGCATCATAGCTGATTCGTTGACCGTCACCGCCACTTGCTTCAACCTGATACTTAGCCCACTCACCCTCTTGCTGAACATAACCTTTAGATTCACAGGTTAAAATATCATTAAGATCTGTAAATTTTTCTTCGTTATGCTCATAGAGGAAACCATGAGTACGACGCCCTGACGACGTTTTTACTGTATCGATTTCAACACTACCAACAACGACATTGTTATCATTGATATCATTTGGATTAGTTGCAAAATCAGTTTCGCCATCAGAGAAATCATTCGGGAAGCTTACAGCACTTTCTTCACCGTTAACGTCATAGATAAAGAATTTATCGCGTTTATACCCAGAGAAATACTTAGTGACGTAACCAACGACTAAATCGTTGTTATTAATCGCTGTTGCAGCAGAGCCAGGCCAATCATCTTGGCTGTGATCCATTAGATCAATAATCTCACCATCTTTAAAGACAGTAGCCACATTAAAGCGATACCTTATTTCTTCTTTTCCATCACGAAATGCAATTGAACGACCGACAGCAATATCATTATTATTCACATCTAATGCAATGCTATTGTATGAGTAGTTATCATCGTCATTGACAGGTTGAGCTAATATACCCAATGGCTTACGGTCTGTAAGCTTCCCATCTTCATATTGCCAGCTCACCGCTTCAAGATAGAATAACGCAGGTTCATTTCTACGCCCTTCGAAGCTGAAGCCACCAGTACACACAGCAAGAGGAATATGATCTTTATAACTGTCTAAACATCGTGAATCAATTCGCTCTTCGGTGAGTCGTTCAAGACCTACACTTTCATAGCCAACTACTCGACCTGAATCATTAATCCCAGTTAAGGCACTTTGACCACCATAGGTGTTAAACGACGGCTCAAATGTATGCAATGTACCATTATCAACAATCATTGCTCGCTGAGCATATTCATAGGCATAAAATGGAAATTCACGGTCGGCATTATCTTCATCTTGTACCGGATCAGCTATCGCAAAACTTGCTGAGCTGGTCGTGCCCACGATCACATTAGTATTATTAACATCAAATGCATGAGTATTTACTGATACATACTCATCAGGGTCAATACTATCGTCTGTAATTGACTCTTCAAAAATTCGTATAAAACTAGGCATATTATCTAGGTCATACTCAAAGATAATACTTTGTGCATTCGGAATAAATTTAGGTGAACGATAAACCGACGTTGATGTACTTTGCTGCGCTAAAGCAACGTCAACACGATTGTTAGTAATAAGGTTCTCATCATCATCAGATAATTGTGGTGCGAATTTTCCTGACGCACCTCCAATATACTTGCTGTTGTCATTTAACGTAGCACCAAAACCACTGCGACTGTTTTCAACAGTTCCATTAACTTTATAAAACTCGTCAATATTTTCTATTTTATAAACAGTTGCATTCGCACTAAAACTAGCAAGTAATGCAGCTGCAATTAAAGAAGGTTGTAACTTATTATTCATTATTATTCCTACTACTTATAAAGCGTCTATACCCTTTATAAAAATTTACTAACGGCGTTTAGTTAATTAAACGTCACTCATTGTGAAAGTATGGACAACAGATATTCACAAGGGTTCTCTGAAATTACACATAATAACAATTGAGTCCGCTTGTATTAACTATCGAGTAATTCCCAACGCTCAAAACAATATTCTAATTCTTGTTCAGCAGTTTTAAGCGCCTCAATCACGGGCTCTGTCACGCTGCCTGCTTGAGCAAAAAACTCTGGGTCACTCATTTGAGTTTGTAACTGTTCAATTTGTTGTTCAAGACTTTCCATTTTTTCTGGTAATAAGTCAAGTTCGCGTTGATCTTTATAGCTTAATTTCTTAGCTGCGGATTTAACTTTTTCTTCTACAACAGGTTCGACTTTGACTTCAGCTACCGAAGTTGCTTCCGGTTTATACGACTCAGGGTCAAATAAACTCGCCCCTTGAGCAGTTGCATCATCAAATCCACCAACGAACTCTTCAATGTGGCCATTGGCACCAAACCACCAACTTGAGGTCACTGTATTATTAATAAACTCACGGTCATGGCTGACTAACAATAATGTACCTTGATATGCATGTACTAAAGACTCAAGGAGCTCAAGAGTCTCAATGTCAAGGTCATTGGTTGGCTCATCGAGTACCAACATATTGTTTGGTTTTAAAAATAGTTTGGCTAACAATAGGCGGTTTTTCTCACCCCCCGATAAAGCGCGAACTGGTGTACGAGCACGTTTTGGGGAAAATAAGAAATCTTGTAAATAGCCTAATACGTGGCGAGAGCGACCATTATGCATCACATCATCTTTACCATCACCAACATTTTCTTGGACGGTTTTATCTAAATCTAACGCGGCGCGATGTTGATCAAAATAAGCGACATCAAGTAATGTCCCCGTTTTAATCTCACCTTGCTTAGGCTCTAACTGACTGAGTAATAATTTTAATAAAGTCGACTTACCACATCCATTGGGACCAATTAACGCAATCCGATCTCCTCGGATAACTCGTGTAGTAAAATCGGTCACAATTGGTTTAGCCTCATATTGATAACTAATGTTATCAACTTCAAAGACTAACTTGCCCGACTTTGAGGTACTTGCCAAAGACATCTTAGCCTTGCCGACTACTTCTCTACGTGCTGTGCGTTCACGCCTTAATTGCTCAAGCGCGCGAACTCGGCCTTCATTACGAGTTCGACGGGCCTTAATACCCTGTCGTACCCATGTTTCTTCTTGGGCGAGTTTCTTATCAAACAATGCATTCTGCTCAGCTTCTACTCGTAGCGATTCTTCTTTTGCTGTTAGATAGTCAGCGTAAGTACCCGGCCAAGAGCTAAGTTTACCGCGGTCAAGGTCGATAATGCGGGTTGCCATTTTACGGATAAACGCGCGGTCATGACTAATGAAGACGATAGCGCCTCTAAAGTCTAATAATACTTTTTCCAACCAACCGATGGCATTTAAATCTAAATGGTTGGTTGGTTCGTCGAGTAGTAATACATCAGGTTGCTGCACTAACGCTTTCGCTAGTGCCGCTTTACGCAGCCAACCACCAGAGAGTTCACTTAATTGCTTATCTGCTGGAAGAGATAACTGTTCTAGAACTTGATTGATTCGTGTTTCAAATAACCATGCTTCATTGTCATCCATTTTCGCTTGGAGTTTTTCAAGGCGAGCCATCACATCATCACTGTAGTTAGTTTCTAACTCAAGCACGACATGATGATAATCTTTAATTAATTCGCCAACGTGTGCCAAGCCTGAAGCGACGAAGTCAAACACAGACATTTGCGCTTTTTCAGGCGGATCCTGCTCCAAGCGAGCCACGACAATATCGGCGTTATAATGTAAATCGCCGCCATCAAGATCCATCTGTTTGGCAATCACCTTCATTAAGGTTGATTTACCTGTTCCGTTTTTACCTACTAGACACACGCGCTCATTTGCGTTTACCTGAATATCAGCGTGGTCTAAGATGACATGAGTACCAAACGCAAGCTGCGCGTTATTAAGACGTATTAACATAATTTTTTTAATCCAAAAAGCTGCGCAATTGTTCTAATGAAAATGGCCAGTTCAGTTCATTGCCCTGTGAGTCAGCGACCACAGGAATGGTTGTGCCGTAGCGCGCGACGAGTGTTTCATCGTCAATAATATCTGTCACTTGATAGCTAACAGCGACTTGGTCAAGCAAAGCTTGTGCATCTTCACACAAGTGACAACCGTCAGTTGAATAAAGAATGATCATGCGTGGCGAACTTCCCAACAGTTGTGAATTTTCTGATTACCTTTAAAGTCACGCGGTATTGTTTCTTTACTAATGTCTTTAGCCACTAGGCCAATCTTTGCCAAATGTTGATGATCCATTTTAAATTGACGTGAATTATTTGAGAAAATGATCAAGCCATCTTCACGTAAGATACGCTTTAAATTTTGTAATAACTGTGCATAGTCACGATTAATATCTAATGTTTGCGCCATCCGTTTTGAGTTAGAGAAGGTTGGAGGATCAATAAATATCAAATCGTATGTACTTTGACAGTATGCTAACCATGTTAAGCAGTCCATCTGTATAAACTGATGCGCAGGACCATTTAAACCATTTGCTCTAAAATTCTCTTTAGCCCATTCTAGATATGTTTTCGACATATCAACGCTCGTAGTAGACTCAGCGCCACCTAACGCAGCATGAACTGAAGCACTTCCGGTATAGCAAAATAGGTTTAAGAAATCTTTATCCTGTGCCAGTTTTTGAACTTTGTGACGCGTTAAACGATGATCTAAAAAGAGTCCATTATCAAGATAATCAGAAGTGTTAATTAAAAACTTAGCGTTGTATTCATTCACCACAAACTTATCGCGTTGTTCGTTAAGTTTTTCATATTGGTTTTCGCCTTTTTTAACTTCACGTACTTTGTATTTAAGCTTGTCAGTGTCTATCTCAAAAACATGGTCCAAAACAATAAAGGCTTCAATTAAACGGCGCATGGTTTTGCTCTTATCCATAAACTTCGGAGCAGCATATTCCTGCACAATCCAGTGTTCACCATAGCGATCAATCGCTAAATTATAATCGGGTAAGTCAGCGTCATATAAACGATAAGCATCGATGCCTTCGCTCTTAGCCCATTTTGACAGTGTTTTATTATTTTTAATTAAACGATTGGCAAAGGGTTCTGCCTGCTTCGAGACAGACTTTAATTCACCATCACCAATGTTGTAGTTGGCTAATAACGCTTCTAACTGACCGTTAAATAATTTGTATTTATGATCGGGCGCTAAGCGTATCGCTGTTAACAATTCAATTGAGGAACTAAAGACGCTTAAATTCCAACCAGAAAACTTAGCTTTGACCGCTTTGGCGAAGCCATGATAAACAAAGATAAGTGGTAACAATTCACCTAAACGCTCACCGTATGGCGGGTTCGTCACAATAAAGCCTTTTTGATTACCAAAAGGTGGCTTAATCGACAGAGCGTCACACACTTCAAAACTCACAAGATGTTCTACACCGGCGCGATGGGCGTTATCGCGAGCCACATTAAGTACGCGAGAATCCATATCAGAACCACGAATACATAACTGTTTACGATCGCGACTCTCATCAGCAATAGCCTGAGCACTGGCTTTAATTTCCTGCCACACTTCAGGCTTGAAGGCTTTTAACGACTCAAAGGCAAACGCATTACGCGTTAATGAAGGTGCAATATTAGCTGCCATTAGCGCGGCCTCGATGACCAAGGTACCACTACCACAAAATGGGTCTAACAGTGGTTTAGACACATCCCAACCACTGCGTAACAGCACTGCTGCGGCTAAGTTTTCACGAAGTGGCGCAGCACCTGCATTGGTCCGGTAACCACGTTGCTGTAATGAACGGCCTGAAAAGTTGATAGCAAGTGATAATTTGTTATTGACCATACGACATTCAATGCGTACAGCGGCTTGTTGTTTATCAACATTTGGACGATCAAAACCTTGGTCACGGAACTTATCTACGATAGCATCTTTGGCTTTCAATGCACCAAATTGGGTGTTATTAATAAACGCATTTGTGCCTGAGAATT
The DNA here is from genome assembly GCF_030689115.1 of Psychrobium sp. 1_MG-2023. Lineage (NCBI taxonomy): Bacteria > Pseudomonadati > Pseudomonadota > Gammaproteobacteria > Alteromonadales > Shewanellaceae > Psychrobium > Psychrobium sp. 1_MG-2023. The sequence continues at coordinate 136,055 of NZ_JAUYVJ010000005.1, forward strand.
CAACCGCGATTGATTTTGTACTATCAAAGTAGGCATTCCAGTTAACACGATAGACCACATCATACAAATCTTGTGGGCTATGTACCTCATCACTATGTACGGTTAATAAAATACGACTGGCTAAACGAGACCATAAACAAATGGTGTAAGCTGTCGCGTGGTCAGCCTTAAAACGAACTCCCGCTAACGACTCACGTACTTCTACCCCGCCCAGGTCTTCAATTTCTTTAACTAGTAAGTATTCAAGCCCTTTAGGGCATGCGGCAAAATATGGGAGCATAAAATCTACAATCTCGGTTGGAATGACTAAAACCGCTGATTATACGCTTATTCTGTGGTGCTTGCAGCAAACAATGAAACAAAGCGGTATGTTTTTATGATGAAGACAGTATTTAATCTAAGTTATTTTTTATATCAATCAGGGGAGTCACCACCACCCCACTCAAATGCCGAGTCAATTGTCATACAAGTAGTCTTTAACATACCTAACACTTCAACAGCGCTAATGCTTAATCAACAATGAGAATGTTATTAGCGTAACTGAGGATGTTTGATTACAAAGCCTTTCTCAATATCAGCGTTAAAGCCAACTGACTCATAAACAGCATGCGCTCCGCTGAGTTGAGCCCCTGAAAGTAGCATGACTTTACAACACCCTTTTTGCCAAGCAAGATCAATGGCGAATGATAACACCTTGGCACTTAACCCTTGTCGACGGAATTGGTTTGAGGTGATCACATGCTCAATTAGGGCATAGGGTCTAGCACCATTAGCAATGCTTTTATTTAACGTCAGAGCACAACTTGAAGCAAGTAGCCCATCAATTTCAGCAACGATTATAAACGTTTGCTCGTCATTGATAATCTCCGCCCATTTTTCTCTGGCGAAATCACCCTCTAATACTTCATCGTTTGGTCGAAGTTCTTTATAAAGACTCAAAACACCTAATAGATCATCAACAACTGCGACTCTAATCATCAAAACACCCCCAAGTTTAGTTTTATATTCTTTTTGATCTTATTGATTGAATGCCTGATACATTTAAAAAACACTCAACAAGACAGTGCCAGTTAAAATACCGAGAAAACCCTCTCACTTCAACTGATACACAATATATATCATAAACTTAACATCATTAAAGTGAATAACTCAGAGGCTTAAGCTATCATCTTTAGCGCTATATATGGGGTAATATTAAGCATTAGTATCGCAAGTTTATAGTTTGCTAGATAGGAAAAATATAAGGTAGGTAATGTTAAACTACTTACCCCTGTTATTTTTTCGTGCACCTTCATCACAAAATCTTTAAATACAAAAAGAAATAACGACGTTAACGATAATATGCCAATATTAATGACTGTACACCAGCCTAAAAAAACGGTCATTTGGTTGACATCGAGCATGGTGAATTCTCCTAAAGACGAGCATAAATAAAATACCAGCTAATACAGTGCCGAGCACCAAAGCTCAATGTACCACTGGTAACATGCCACTCCCTACTGAATGAAGTGACTTGCATTACAATTCTGGCTGACTTCGATTTGGCAATAACATCGACAATATTCAGTAATAGATGAAAAAGATAGCCAGTATTGCCCACAACCACATACATTTAGATCAAACAATGACAAACATTAAGCCCACTCTATATGTAGTAGAGTAGCAGAATACCCGCAAGTAATAGTGCAACCCAGAAAACCATGGTTTCGGTTGGCCATAATTGGGCAAAATAACCTTTGGGTTGCTCTTTGGCTTCATCGTACGAGCTATCAATCAGTCGTTTAATACCAGACTTTGCCATCGATTCCACCCTTGCCATCGACTCTATAATGGAATAATAAAGCGGAACCAGAAAACCCGGCGCTAACTTGCGATAAAGCCAGTCAGAGTCTAAATTGGTCGACGGCAGCTCTGGTGGATACATGCTTTGCTTGTTGAGCCAAACAAAGGCTAAAGCTGAAAAGAACAGCAACTGTAATTGTGTCAATATGTGCGTTAGATCATAAGGCTGGTAGCTCACTTGCCAAGGTAATAAAGCATAAACTGTTTGCGCTGGGAATGTGCCTATAACAACACACAAAGTCGCGGCAATCGTCATCGCAATAAGCATATTCTTTGGTGGCTCAGTTGTACGAATCCCTGAATCATGAGCAAAGAAGGCAAAATACGGGATTTTAATCCCTGCATGGTGAAATACACCCGCTGCTGCAAACAACAAGGCAAGCCAGACATAGTCATACCCTTGCTCAATGGCTGCACTCATGATCATTGACTTAGAAACAAAACCACTAAATAGTGGAAACGCAGAGATAGATGCAGCCCCGACAATACACAAGATCGTTGTTTTTGGCATAGTTTTGTAAAGGCCGCCCAGTTCTGAGCCGTTTATTTTCCCAGTCATGTGCAGAACAGCCCCCATGGTCATCATCAGCAACCCCTTAAATATGACATCATTAAAGGCGTGAGCCACTGCACCATTTAATGCCAGTGAAGTGCCGATGCCGACACCCACCACCATAAAACCAATCTGATTAATCATGCTGTAGGCCAGCACTCGGCGTAAATCATTTTCTATCACCGCATAAAAAATTGGGAAACATGCCATGGTGACACCAATCCAAACCAGCAGTTCAGTGCCTGCGAAGCCCCTTGCCAAAGCATACACGGCAACCTTGGTGGTAAATGACGCAAGGAAAATTGTCCCTGTGGGTGTCGCTTCAGGATAAGAATCGGTGAGCCAAGTATGGGCAAAAGGAAACGCGCACTTGATACCAAACGCCACGAAAATTAACCAAGCCCCCACATTTAAAAGGCCTTCATGCCCTAAACCAATATCTGAAAATTTCGCACTGCCCGTTTCATTGATCACAATGATTGCGCCTGCCAGCAAAAGCACACCCGATAATACCTTAATCACTATGTAGCGCATGCCTGCACTATAAGCCCTGTCGGTTCGTCTCGCCCAGATTAAAAACACCGATGTTAAGGCCAGTAACTCCCAACATACAAAAAGGGTTAACAAATCACCCGCAAACACTGCACCGACGGCACTAGCAGCATAACTTAAACCCGACACATGCTGCACGGTATCTTTAAGGTGTAATGCGTAAACAACAGCGATAAACGCGGCTAAATGGAATAAATAACCAAACATTAAACTCAACTTGTCTACTCGAACAGGCTCAAGTTGGTAACCTAGAAACTCAAATGCCCAGTAAAGACCAGGTTCAAGAGCCGCGAGTTGTAATGCTCCCCAAATTGGCGTCAATAACATCACAGCACTACGCAAATGACCACGTAAAAAAATCGCGGCTAAAGCGCCAATTAATAAGGGCAGAAAAGGTGGTAACAATGGCAAGCTACTTATCATAGTAGTCTTCCTCCCGCATTAATGCTTTGCGCATGAGCTTTGCAATAAGCACTAACACCACACAACCGATGAAACCGTATATGGCATAAAAAGCAGGTATGTTTTCCCAGTCGTGATAAATATGACGATGGACAATGAAATCGGCAACCACCAGCAGTGCACAAACCACATAGAACACCTTGATTATCTTGTCGACATTCTCTTTTTTATCAAAAAAATCAGATTTATTTTGCTCTTTACTCATTTAAGGCCGTCCTTTGAGCTCTGTCGACACATCAGGTATCAAGTTGATTAAATCAATCAGCGGTTGCGGATAAAAGAATAACCACAAACAGGCTGTAGTGGTGACAACAATTGCAATCAAACTTGGAAGGGGTGCTTCTTTAGTTTCTGACCATGACCAAGCTGGTTGATCGCCTGATGGCGTATTAAAAAAAGCTTTTATCGGAATAGGCAGCAAATAAGCGACATTGAGTAATGAGCTAATGGTCAGCACCACCACGATAATCATTTTATCCGCTTCTACTGCGCCAACCATTAAATACCATTTGCTCCACGTGCCAGCCATGGGCGGCAAGCCAATAATACTCAGAGCTGCTATCGCAAAAGCAATCATAGTAATCGGCATTTTACGCCCTAGCCCTACCATTTCGCTGATATTTTTCTTATGGGCAGCAACCATAATGGCACCAGCGCAAAAGAACAGTGTAATTTTTCCAACCGCATGAGTTGCAATATGCAAGCTTGCGCCAGCGGCAGCAACTGAGGAGGCAAGCAGTGCCCCCACCACAATATAACTTAATTGACTGACCGTTGAATAAGCCAATCGCGCTTTTAAGCTGTCTTTTGTCATCGCAACACAAGAGGAAAGGAGCACAGTCGCCGTCCCGATATAAAGCATCACATCGGTGGTTGCTATGTCACTTAAGTTGTCGATACCGAAGATGTAGATAACCACTTTTAGAATGCTAAAAACGCCCGCTTTAACCACGGCTACAGCGTGCAGCAGAGAGCTAGCAGGTGTAGGTGCGACCATAGCCGCAGGTAACCAACGGTGAAACGGCATAAGCGCTGCTTTACCAATCCCATAACAAAATAACACCAGTAATAATGCAACCAAGCTATCAGAGTGGGCCTGTGTGAATACGCCACCTGGTGTAAAGTTCAAGGTACCTGCGCTAACCCAAGTGCCAAGAATGGCAAGCAAAAATAGTACGATTGAGGTACTGAGCAACACGCCAAGATAAACTCGGCCACCGTGTTTGGCCTCTTTGGTTCCCGCGTGTGTCACTAAAGGGTACGTCGACAAGGTTAATAGTTCATAGAAAATAAAAAGCGTTAATAGGTTAGCGGAGAAACAAATCGCCATCACCGTGCTAATTGATAACGCAAAACAAAAGAAAAAACGTGTCTGATTCTCTTCGTTATGGCCTCGCATGTAGCCTATAGAATAGATAGTGGTAATTATCCAAAGAAAGCTCGCCACCAGCGCAAACAAAACCCCTAAAGGCTCCACTGAATAAGCAATCTCTAATCCTGGAAACAAGGCAACCCAAGTGGTCTCCATGCTTAGTTTGCTAAACGTATTGTCCGTCACCGCTAACACTAGTGTAAACAGCACAACCGCGGTAATAATCGAAACGCCTTCTCTGAGGTTTGGCTGCTGACTAAACAAAGCGATAAAAGCCGCGCCTATTAATGGCACTACAATAGTGAGGTTAATAAGTTGGGCTGGATCTAAGGTTGACCATATATTCATTGCGCCGCCTCTATCTCTGTCATTGACTGTGTTAACAATTGAGCAGCCGTATCCGCCGCGCTCAATGTCAATGACGTATCAATCCCGAAGTAGATATTTGCTATGACAAGCACCCACATCGGCACTAACATCAACATCGGCGCTTCTTTAATATCTTTGCCAGCGGTCAGTTCAGAAGGTTCCTTGAAGTAAGCGGCTTCCAAAATTCGACCTATATAAATAATGGCTAATAATGAACCAAGCAACACAAGCATCGCTATAACCCACTGCTGTTGCTCCAATGCCGCGGTAACCAAATACCATTTACTAACAAAACCAGCGGTCAGTGGCACGCCAATAATGCTTAAACCTGCGATGGTAAAGGCGGCCATCGTCAATGGCATCTGCTTACCTAGTCCTTGAAATGCTTTGATATCAACAGAGCCAGTGCGTAACAACACGGCACCAACCGCCATAAACAGTGCCCCTTTCATTAATGCGTGATTGAATATGTGTAATAAACCAGCCATCAGACCGACACTGCTCACCAAACTAATACCGAGGATCATATAGCCAATTTGTGCAACGCTACTGTAGGCCAGCACCGTTTTGACATTGCTTTGTACGGTGGCCATAAATGAGCACTTGAAAATTGCGACGATAGCCAAAGCCAGCAAAAGAATGTCCATACTCATGGTATGAAATACGAACTCGGCTCCATAAATAGTAAAAATAAAACGCACCATCACATACACAGCCACCTTAGTTGCGGTACTCGCCAAGAAAGCACTGACAGCCGACGGAGCATGTGTATAAGCAGGTGGTAGCCACATATGCAGAGGGAATAACGCTAACTTAATACTCACGCCTACCAAGATAAAGGCTAAACCAGTTTTCAAGGTACGATTGCCATTAAATTCAGCGATACGATCCGCTAGGTCAATCATGTTTAACGTGCCCGTTTTCATATACAACATACCGACACCAATAAGAATGAACGTCGCCCCTATGGTTCCCATCACCAGGTAACGGAAAGCAGCCGTTAGACAGCGCTTATCAGAGCCCAAACTAACCAAGGTGTATGTTGCTAAGGAAGATATCTCTAAAAAAACGAACAGGTTAAACGCATCACCGGTGCTTAAAATTCCTGACAGTCCAGTTAAACAGAGTAAATGTGCGGTATAAAAAAGCGTATGCTGGCTTGGGTCTACTTCCTTGGCGATACTCTCTTTTGCATACACCAAGACCAAGGTAGAAATGCCAGTGACGGCACTCAAAATCATCGCACTTGCGGTATCAATTCGAATCTCGATACCCCAAGGGGGCTGCCAACCACCAATGGCATAACTCAACACGCCTTGTTCAAGTGTTGTTAATAACACATCCACCGAGATAACGAAGCTCAACGCACTGACCAAAGTAGCAAGTAGCCACGCTAAATGACTTCTACCTAGCAATATGCATAAGGGAGCTGCCATTAGTGGAAGAATAATAGGTAAAACAGGCAGGTGCTGTGCAAACATCAAATGAGATCTTCCTTATCTTCAAATTCATTTTCTTCAACCGTGCCATAAGCTCGTTTAATTCTCACGACAAGCGCCAAACCGACGGCAGTTGTGGCAACACCGACAACAATTGCCGTAAGAATTAACACATGTGGCAACGGGTTAGAGTAAGTGGTGATACCTTCCGCCGCTATGGGCGCACTGCCGCCATTTACTTTACCAATGGAAATGTACATCATGAAAACGGAGGTTTGAAAAATATTCAACCCCACAATTTTTTTCACTAAATTATTAGCTGCAATAACGACGTAAAAGCCCATCATCATCAGCAGCACTACAATCCAATAGTTATAATGGTCTACAATAAAGCTCATTGAATATTCTTTCTTTCAGTTTGCCCTGCAAAGGCATAAAAAATACACAGCATTGCTGCAAAGACAGTAATACCGACCCCAAGCTCAATGGCGATAATGCCAATGTGTTGCCCCGCTACCGGATCTTCTGCCAGCACCGAGTAATCTAAAAAATTTGCGGATAAAAACAGACTAACTACACCCGTTCCAGCATAGATAAGCACACCCAATGCGGCGAGTGCTTTCAATACACGTGGCGGAACAACATGAGTTGCCATCGGCAAACCAAAGACCAAGGCGTATAAAATGAGCGCTGCAGCCGCGATGACACCAGCCTGAAAACCTCCACCGGGCCCATAATCACCATGAAACTGAACGTATAGCGCAAAGAGAACAATTAATGGAATGATCATCTTGGCGACAACACGAAGTACTAGATGAGACTTCAAGCCTGATTGAATGGTTGCCCTATCGCGTTTAGGTAACCCCAACAAGCTTAAGACACCGATGGCTGCTGCGAAGACTACTGCCGTTTCGCCTAATGTATCAAAGGCTCGATAGCTTGCTAGGACAGAGGTCACCATGTTCGGAATACCAATTTCTTGTGGTGAATCTTCAATATACCTTGGTGCCACGTGTTGATGCGCTGGATTGTCGGGATCACCAAATAGCGGCATATCCAAGGTGCCATATATCAATGCTGCACCCGTCACACACACCACCAATAGCGGCAGTATGGTTTTGTGGCTACTCGCTTTTTCTTTGCGACCAGTTAACGCCAGCGTACCCAACATTAGCACCGTTGAAATACCAGCGCCCACAGCCGCCTCGGTAAACGCGACATCAACCGCATCGAGATTGACAAAAATTAAAGCCGATAAAAAACTGTAGATACCAAAGAGCATCACAACAGTGAATAAGTCTTTGATAAAAATAATGTTAAATGCGGTTATTGCAAGCATCCCCAGTAAAACTAAGTCAATAATCTCTGCCATCAGTCATCACCTACTTTTTTGTCACTACGAGTTTCAGCAAGTGTTAATAGCCCACCGTGCCGTGCCGATTTGGCTAACGCATGTGAGGCGGTTGGGCTGGTTAGTAGCATAAAAATAAGAATAAATAGGAGTTTTACAGCGACCAAATCAAAGTCGGTACGTAAGATAAGACCAAATATTATTAAGATGGTAGAAATTGAATCAGTGACACTGGCCGCATGAACGCGGGTAAAAAAGTCAGGAAACTTAAATATGCCAACGGCTCCTGTTAGACTGAAAAAGGCACCTACAATAAGAAAAACTGAGCTGATTATCTCTATCATAGCGCTTATTTCTCCTGCTCTTGGTTTTCATCACCGGCGGTGTACTCAAAAAAGCGCAGCACGGCAATCATGCCTAAAAAGTTGATGAGCGCGTACACTATCGCAATATCAAGAAAATCAGGACGACCACTCAAAAAGCCCATTAAAGCAATAAATAGCGCTGTTTTGGTACCAAACATATTCACGCCCAATATGCGGTCGTATACAGTATCAGCTTTTAGCGCTCGTGCTAAAGCTAGTGCCATCACCGAAAGTATTGCTATACAAGTTGCTGAGAGGACAAGCATCATGACACTCCTTTGTTCTCGCCAGGGACTTTATCCGCCATGTCACCTCGCTTAAGTGAATGTAGCGATTCCTCGTTTAACGCATGGATGGTGACATTTTCATTATCGATATCAATACACAAGGTCCCTGGGGTTAAGGTAATCGAATTGGCGTATAAGACTCGACTTTTTTTTGGCACTTTGTTCACTGGCAGTTTGCCGATGGTGGGCTTAAGTTCTTTCCTGCTCCCCCAAACCAGCCGGGTAACAGTTAAACTAGATAAGACAACTTGACCTAATAACCACATGGTGTAACGAATAAAAGAGAGATTTAAGGCAAGCTTTTGAATTTCTGCGTCCGTGTTGTTCATCCGATGAAGTAACCAAAGCACTAAAGCAACAGATATAATGCCGAAAGCCAGTAATAACACCCCGAAAAACCCTGATAAAAGTAGCCAAAACCCAGAGAGTATTATTGCCCAAACTGATAAATAACGTATATTTTTTCTATTCATCACCAACCCAGCTATGCCCTTACTCAATTAAGTATACAACTTTCACCAGCTCAAATATAAATCACACGTTAAGCTCAATCACCAAAGAGTCTGTTCGTAAGTTGTGCATTGTTTTTTCGGCCACATTACCGAGGAGTTTGCCCGTGATGCCTGTTCGGCCTGTACTGCCCATGATCACTAACTCGGCTTTGAGTTCATTGGCACAATGAGGAATGCTCCGCTCTGGCGTGCCAGCAGTAACAAGAGTCTTAACATTAGGTAGGTCATACTCATTGAGTAAGGTAGCTAGTTTGGCTTCACCTTCAGCCCGATGCTCATCGGCATACTCTTTGACATCGATAATGTCGAGCTCTCTTAGAATGTTGGAGACAGGCAGGCAATAGACAATATGAATTTCACAATCGAAGGTTTCAGCCCATCTTTTAGTCCATTTTAAGATGCCGTCGTTTAACTTTCTGTGTTCATCATCTTTAGCGTTCGGATCAAGAGCAGCCAAAACAGCGTGTTTTTTTCGCCAGTGCTTCTCACTCGCGATAAGAACTGGGATGTTGAGTTGTCGGATTAATTCCCAGTCACAAGGGGTATGGAATAAGGTTTCTGAGCGGTGACCTGCTTTTAGGACTATATCAAAGTCTTTGTCTTGGCAGTAATCTACAACCCACTTTGCAATATCACTGGCTACCACGACTTGTGTACGTATAGTGTCCTTCTGCTGGTAGTCTTTGAACACACTTGCAACATAATCTGATAAATGAGCAGATTCCTTTTCGAGTTCGGCCTCACTCAGCACCTCCTCTTCATTGCAACGGATAAACCGAACGACATCAATTTCGTCTCCCAAAGGAGCCGCAATATCATGCGCTTTCTTAATTGAGCAATTCTCAGTATCGTGTACATCTGTGATTACCAGAATAGACTTAGTCATAACCTTCCCCGTAGTTGAACACTCTATCTAACTTATCGGCTAAAAATTAGATAGTCAAGCGGTGTTCCACGAGTTAAATTTTGCAAGGGTAATTAAAATTTTATCGACACAGCAATGAGATACTTAGCAGCAGAGCTAATGACTTCTACTATGATAAGCTACTGAAGAGGTTTTAACAGGCAAGAAAACTCTCTGTAAGTGCAACCATAAACTCATATCAACAGCGTAAATAATCAGATTGGCTTGCCATACTTAGACGCTAGATTATCTTATAACAAGAACGAACAGTAAAAGAGCAAGGAATAAACCAAAATACACTAATGAGATCATTAGCTGTTAGATGGACTAAAGTGTACTGTAGCGGTCCAGCTCAAGACTTGTGGACATTAGTGAATAGTAAATATGTAATACCTAAATAAAGCAGCACAACTCGTGATTTTACTCCCTGCTTATTAATTAGTTGCATCATTAGTTTTAATGGTGCGAACAAGGATACCCGATAAATGTCTTGTGTCCCTGTTGTGTAAACAGGGACTGGTGAAACCGGCCGTAGTAAAACCACAAAAAGTGCGCTTCAATTCGTATTAGAGAGGGTTAGCTGCCACGTTTAATTACATAGCCTGTTGCATAAATAATATCGTCCCCTGTACACTGATTGTTTGCAATAGGCTTTCTTTTCGAGCAATGCCCATCCCCAGTTTCTAAGCAAAATTGAAATTGAGAATTGGTTTTAATAGGTACTTGAGTAATGCCTTTAGCTAATTCAGACCACTTCCATCTTTTTACATTGAGCTTTGCTTGTTTGGCAAAATATTTACTCGTTGATGAAACTACTTTGATATCTTTAATTTCGTTATCAGGCGTAATAACATACTCAACGGATGCACAACCTTCTTTTCTTGCTCTTGCCTCTTCAATTGGGTATAGCGGAGGAAAGCGCTCTAAATTCGCCCATTTCTTTGAAAGCAATTCAGCTTCGGTTAATTGTAAACTTTGAAACTGTTCAGTGGGTGTCGTGTTACAACCCGCTAAAGTAAGTGCCCCTACAATCCCTAAAATATATCGATTCATACCAAATTCCTTTTCATTCACCTAACAACATGTTAGCTGTTGATTTTAAATACAAAGTACTTAAATAGTCAAGCGCCATCTCATGTTATAAACCAAGCACAATAAGTTCGATTAACTGCAACTCCAGCTAAACTCCCTACAAGAGAGTTATTTTTAACAGTTAACGCGTATTAATCGGCCCCTTACCAAACACGATTAAACTGAATAATTCAAACAGTCAATTTAGCATAAAAACTCAGTGCCAAAGAAACCGATAGCGCTATAAACCCTATTGAAAACGTACCTACGAAACATTAATAAGGTAAGCGTTACTTAACCATCGCTTAAAGAAGCGTGATAATATTTTGCGACTACAACGACAAATATGAAAGAAGGCAGTGTTGTGGGTGTGTATAAAGGTTTTGTTAAATAGGTATCTATGCTGTGGTAACGCTGCTTGTGTTATGATTTTGTATCGAAAACAGACAAGCCATTGCGAGTGGCTAGTTGACTATCAAACTGATAAAGCAATGAGCTAAATACTCGTACCCTCGATACGACTACTTAAGCAATTAAGCAGCGCTTTCTTTAGCTAGTTGTTGTATTTTAATTGGCATCAAGCGATCATTCATCACTCGAATCAAATCAAATTGATTGAGAACTTTCCGCTCGTCCAATTGATGCTCACGTTCAATGAGTAATAACGTTGACGCACTACTATTACTCTCAACAATCACATAATGGCGAGTTTCATGAGCACTCTGTAAATGAACAACTTTTCCAGGTTGGGCACTTGATACACCTGCGGCAATCGAAAAGAACCAACTTTTGGGCATTAAGGGCTTATAAAAAGCTTTAGCTGTCAATGCATTAAGGGCGATTTGATAGATAAAATCGCTAGGAATTTCTAATTGTTGTTCAATTTTCTCGACAAACAAATAAAAATCTTCAGTATGGTCAATTGAAAATCCTTGGGTCATGAAAGCATCGTTCACTAACTCATTCTTTTTGAATGCAGAAACAAAAAGCATTTCTGAACCCATATCAAGGGTTAGCCGATTCTTGTCTTGGCAAAAGTTCCATTGCCAGTCTCTACTAGGTTTAATTAGCACGGGATGACCTATTTAAGCTGTTTATTTAAGGTTAATCAAAGTCTTTTAACAACCTTAATCGCAGCTTTTAGTTAATTGCTGTTATATAACATTTAATTATAAAGAATAATACCTCCTAAAATAAGAGGTATTTGTAAAAATATCAACCAATTTGTTCAATTAATTATCATTTAACAACAATTAGTTAGCGATCGATTAAAGGATCATAACGATCCTTTTTAGCGAGATAGTACGATCTCTTTGATCAATTCTGGGCCTTTGTAGATAAAGCCAGTATAAACCTGAACCAACGAAGCGCCTGCATCAAACTTTTGTTGTGCTTGTGCTGCTGAGTCAATACCACCGACACCGATAATTGGGCATTGCCCTTTTAGTTCATCGTTGAGCAATTGAACCACTTGTGTAGATTTTTGTGCGACAGGGCGTCCACTTAACCCACCAGCCTGACTACCATAAGTTGAGTTTTCAACACCTTCGCGCGACAATGTCGTATTAGTAGCAATTACACCTTCCATTTTATGGCGTAATAAACTATCACTGATCTGAACAACTTCTTCAGCAGTCAAGTCCGGCGCAATTTTTAATAACACTGGTACATGCTTTTGATGGATTTTGGCTAATGCGGCTTGCTTTTCTTTTAACGAACCCAGTAGGTCGTCTAACGCTTCTCCATATTGCAGTGATCGCAGGCCCGGGGTGTTTGGAGAAGAAATGTTAACCGTGATGTATGAAGCGTGCTGATAAACTTTATCCATACATAATAAGTAATCGTCTTTACCCTGCTCTACTGGCGTATCAAAGTTTTTACCAATGTTAATACCCAAAATACCATTAGACTGACGGTTTTTCACTTGCTCAACTAAGTAATCAACGCCCTTGTTATTAAAACCCATACGATTAATGATCGCTTGCTCTTCTTTCAAACGGAAAATTCGTGGTTTCTCATTACCTGGTTGTGCGCGAGGTGTAATCGTGCCTACTTCGACAAAACCAAAGCCCATCGCATCGAATGCATCCACACACTCGCCATTTTTATCTAACCCCGCAGCAAGACCCACAGGGTTTTTAAAATCAATCCCAAAAACATTCACAGGTTTATTGATCAGTTGTTGCTTATACGCACAAGCTAATGGTGTGTTTGCTGACTTTTTCAAAAATGAGATCGCCATTTCATGTGCGCGTTCGGCATCAAGTTGAAACATTAATTTTTGTGACAATGAAAAAAACATTAGCTCTCCAAGCAATAAACAATGATAAATGACGGTCATAACACGGTCATTTATCAAATAATAGGTAAAAAAAACCCCGGTCAATGCCGGGGTTCTTTCAGGCGCGGCTATTATACAGCTAAAGTCGCGTGATGGCTCAATAAATTTAACTCTCGTAATGCAACAGAGAATTTAGCAAACTCATGAGTTTTAGTCGCTTTAAAGTCAGTTAACATATGTACCCAGCGATTAAGCAGCTTTTCGTTATCATTAACCCACTTTTCAACAATCACATCAGCCGTACATTCCGATGTACAACCTTTAAGTACTGTTGAAGTCAAGATACGTTGTTGCCAATCCAATTCTTCACGGAACGACGCACGGGCTAATGCTTGCCAGTGGTTTGCAACTGGCTGAGCTGAAATCTGATCCAAGAACCAATGTAACTCAACTTGAGCCCCTAACTTGAAGTAAGTTTCAGCCACTAAGCATAAATCTTTACCAGACTCTTCAGCAACTTGTGCGATATCCATTGCAGAGAACATTGTTGATGCTTTACCAACCATGTCTGCAATGTGTTGAGGTACACCTTTAGCTACCAAATCATCGATTTCAGCTTTGATGCTCTGTGCGTCTTCATCTTCTAAGAAGTCAAACATGGTCGAGTCAATGCGATCAAACTTTGGCTTGTAGAATGCAATTGTCTCTTCAATGCTCATACTAACGTCACGGTTACGTAAGAACCAACGAGTCACTCGTCGCACACTACGGCGTGTTTGATAAAGCATTTCCGTTTGAATGTCAGCAGATAACTTATTATTTAACTCATCAACTTCATTAAATAACGTTTCAAGACCAAAGACTTCACTCGCAATTGAATAACAATGTGCAATTTCATCAACCGTTGCACCAGTTTCATCGGTCATACGGTGAACAAAGTTCAGGCCCATATCATCAACTAGACGATTAGCCAATTGGGTTGCGATGATTTCTGAACGAAGTGGATGGTTTTCCATATCAGCTGCATACCGCTCTTGCAATACCTTAGGGAATGCAGACACTAATAAACGGCTGTGGTAACTATTGTTAGTGATCTCATCAATCACTAATTGCTCTTTAAGCACCATTTTTCCATAAGCCAGTAATACCGCTAACTCAGGACGAGTAAAACCATTGCCTTGAACCTGACGCTCAGCCAATTCTTCATCTGACGGTAAGTATTCCAATGCTCGATCAAGGCTGCCACTCTTTTCAAGCCCATGCATGAAACGAATCTGCTCTTTAAGCATTTTCACGCCGCCATGACGACTGATTGACAGAGATTGAGTTTGACGGTTGTGATTATCGATTACAATATCACCTACTTCATCCGTCATTGAGTAAAGCAATTCATTACGTTGTTTAACAGTTAAGTCACCGTTAGCCACTAAGCTATTAAGGAGAATCTTAATATTAACTTCGTTATCAGAACAATCTACCCCACCAACGTTATCAATAAAGTCAGTATTCATACGGCCGCCGTTTGCAGCATATTCAATACGACCTAACTGAGTACAACCTAAGTTGCCGCCCTCACCGATAATTTTAGCGCGCATCTCGCTACCGTTAATACGTAGAGAGTCATTTGCACGATCGCCAACATCAGCGTCGGTTTCACTTTGACCTTTAAGGTAAGTACCGATGCCACCGTTCCAGAATAAATCAACTTTCATCATTAAGATGGCCTTGATTAATTCAGTAGGTGTCATTGACGCTTTCTTAACACCCAACATTTTCTTAATTTCAGGGGTTAAGCTAATAGATTTAGCACTACGCGAGAAGATGCCACCGCCTTGTGAAATAAGGTCGCGGTTATAATCATCCCACGACGAGCGTGGAAGGTTAAACAAGCGGTCACGCTCTACCCAGCTCGTTGCTGAATCAGGCGTTGGGTCAATAAAGATATGCAAGTGGTTAAATGCCGCCTGTAGACAGGTATGCTTTGACAATAACATACCATTACCAAATACATCGCCCGCCATATCACCAACAGCAATACAGGTAAAATCACTATTTTGACAATCTACGCCAATTTCACGGAAGTGACGTTTAACAGATTCCCAACCACCACGAGCCGTAATACCCATTTTCTTATGGTCATAACCAACACTACCACCTGAAGCGAACGCATCGCCCATCCAGAAGTTGTACTCATCAGAAATACCGTTAGCAATGTCAGAGAACGTTGCCGTCCCTTTATCTGCCGCAACTACTAGGTATGGATCATCTTCATCATGACGAACAACAGCTGTTGGCGGCACTAACTCACCTTCAACAATATTATCAGTGATGTCTAGTAATGCGCGGATGAAGATCTTGTAACACTCTTGACCTTCAGTAAAGAATGCATCACGACCGCCAGTTGTTGGCAGTTGTTTACAGACAAAACCACCTTTTGCACCCACAGGTACAATCACAGTGTTTTTAACCTGCTGTGCTTTTACAAGACCTAAAACTTCAGTACGGAAGTCTTCACGACGGTCAGACCAACGTAAACCACCACGAGCTACTTTACCACCACGAAGGTGGACACCTTCGACACGAGGTGAGTAAACAAAGATTTCAAACTTTGGTAATGGCAGCGGGATCTCAGGAATTTCTTCAGGGCGTATCTTAAATGAAATATAAGATTTATCGCTGCCGGTTTCACTTGGCTGATAGAAGTTCGTACGAATTGTTGCTAATACCATATCAAGGTAACGGCGAATGATACGGTCATCATCAAGGTTGGCCACTAAGTCTAAGCGATCAATGATCTGGCTTTGAACATTATCAAGCTTTTTCTGACTGAATTTGTTGTTAGGGTTAAACTTGAGTGTAAATAACTCAATAATTAACTTAGCAATCTCTGGGTAACGTGCCATTGTTTCTTCAATGTACGTTTGGTTAAACGTGCTACCGATCTGACGCATATATTTAGCATATGCACGTAAAACCGTAATGTCACGACCCGTTGCGCCAGAAGCTAATAGTAGACGGTTAAATCCATCATCCTCGAGTTCATTAGCCCATACTTGCGCAAATGCATTTTGGAAAGTATCTTGCACTTCATCGATGTTAAAATCATTATCACCGGTATGTAGCATTTGGAAGTCTAATACCCATGCTGAATGACCTTCTTCAAGGATTAATTCATAAGGACGCTCACCAACAATACGTAAACCAAAGTTTTCAAGCATTGGTAGCACGTCTGACAGATGAAGTGGCTCATCAAGACTAAATAGTTTCAAACGAACCTGTTTACTGCCCTTCTTCTCTTCTTGTGGACGATAAAAGATCATACCCAGATTATTATCGTCATTTAGTGACTCTAATTTTGCAATATCAACAACTGCTAACCCCGGTAACACATCAGACTTATAGCTTTGACTAAACGCTTTATTATATTTGTTACTAAGCGCCTTCGCCGTCGACTCACCGTGATGGGCAATTAATGCATTTTCAAGTTTGTCTTCCCACGAACGTGCCGCTTCGATTAAGTCATTTTCAATTGCTTTCACGCTAATTTCCGGTTTTTTGTTATCAGATAGCTGCACGATGTAATGAGTTCGCGCTAGACTAGACTCTGAGAAGAACGTAGTAAACTCAACGTCCTCTTTTGATTCAAAGTGACGTGCTAACACTTGTTGTGTTTTTTCACGTAACTGAGTGTTGTAACGTTCTTTACTAACATAAACAACGCATGAGAAGAAGCGCCCAAAGTTGTCTTCACGTACGATTAATTTTACAGCGTCACGTTCTTCAAGTTTCAAAACTGACAAACAAGTTGTTAGTAATTCTTTCTCAGAGGCTTGAATCAACTCATCTCGCGGATACGTTTCAAGGAAATGTTGCATCGCCTTAAAATCGTGGCTGCCTGGGCTAAAGTTTGAAGAGTCTGTAATACGCGTTAACTTATCTCCTAAGTAAGGGATTTGAAATACGCTGTTGTTATAAATACTTGAGCTATATAAGCCAATGAAACGATCTTCACCAATAACTCGGCCATTTTCATCGAAGCGTTTGATGCCAATGTAGTCAGTTTTTGTTGGACGGTGAACACGACAAATGCTGTTACTCTTTGTAAGAAGCATTAGTTTTTGTGACGTCGCTTCTCGACGAGCCCCATCTGTTAAGCTCGATAACAGTTTAGGTTCAGACTCTGATGAATTAACCATCATGCCCAAGCTTGACTCGACATCGGCTACTAACTCAACATCGCCAGCAACACCATTTAAATCATAAGAGCGATAGCCTAATAGCGTGAAGTTACCTTCAAAGATCCACTGTAAGAAGCTTAGTGCTTCATCACGCTCTATTTGAGGTCCCGGGAAATTTGCTTGTGGCAATTCACTAATGATTGTTTTAAGTTTAGCGCGCATCGGTTTCCAGTCGTGAACAGACAGGCTAACTTCTTCAAGCACTGATACAAGTTCTTGTTTTACTTGATCCAATACTTCTTGTGATTCTAAATGATCGACTTCTAGCAAAAATACCGTCACATCTTCTGTTTGTTCGGTTTTATTTTTAAGACTTGCTAAGGAAGCTACATTACCTTTGTCGTCTCGGCTTACACTAATCGGGTAATGTAACGACAAATGGCTAGTAATACTCAGGCGTTTAAGGGCCATATTAACCGAGTCAACCAAAAACGGCATATCTTCATGCACAATCTCGATGATCGTTTTTGTCGGTTGCCAGCCATGGCGAGATAAAATTGGGTTGTATACTTTGACGATTTGTTCATAAGGTTTACGTTCATTTAACGTCCCCCATAAACTCAGTGCTGCGCCGTATAAATCGCTGTCACTTCGTGTTGCAATATCTTCTTCGGAGATGTCGCCATAAATAATACTTGCAAAAGAATTAACCAGCGGGGCTAAATCTTCGCTTACATTATCGTTGATCATGTGTGCCACGTTTTCCAAAAGTACAGAGGAGTTTGCATCTTTTAATGCCATAGTCTCGTTTCCTAGGTTAACCATTGATAGGTTTATTGTTGTCTCTGAACTAATACTAAAATTTTTGACCCTGGTGAAATTCGGTTAAAAATAAAACACTTCGGCTCGAAAGTTATCAGTATTGTAGCCATGCATCCTGCACTGGCCCGTTTTTTATTTTAATAGCCTTTAGTCTATTATTAAAACCAGATAATTTCGAGAAATAATTTCGATAAAAGCACATGTAAAACCAGTTAATTAGCGGCGTCTGTAATTTCAATCAACTTTTTTGAATGGTTATGCAAGCCATAAAAAAAGAGGCTATTAAATAGCCTCTTTAAATCATTTTGGTTATATTTAATTAACCTTTTATTTACCTTGCTTATACCACAATAAATTCGCTAACGCTGGTAGCACTATAATCGCACCTAGCATGTTAACTAAGAACATAAAGGTGAGTAAAATTCCCATATCCATCTGGAATTTAAGCGCAGAGAAGAACCAAGTACTCACACCAATGGCAAGCGTCACACCAGTGAAAATAACCGCGGTTCCACGCTCTTTTAGAGCAGCTAAATAAGCTTGTTGTACCGTATGGCCTTGATTAAGGTATAACGACATCGTTGCTAAGATATAAATGCCATAATCGACACCAATACCGACCCCTAATGCTATAACAGGTAATGTCGAAACCGTGAGACCAATATTTAAGTACGTCATTAAGGCTTGCGCCAATGTAGATACAATAAATAGAGGAATAACAACAGACAAAGTCGCTTTAACGGATCTAAAACTAATTAAACAGAGTAAGATAACCGCACCATAGACATAGATCAGCATCGGCGTTTGCGCAGCCTCGACCGCTTCGTTTGTCGCTGCCATAACACCTACAGGTCCAGAGGCTAATTTAAACGCGACTTTATCTGTCGACAGTAATTGAGATTGTTGTTTAACTTCAGCAACCACACGTTCAATTGTTTCAGCCTTATGATCGCTCATAAACAAATAAACAGGCATCACACTACAGTTGGTATTTAACAGACCACTTGTCGTTGGAATTTGTGACACTGATTGAACCAGTGTTGCTTGAGTTCGTGCCAGTACACGCCACTTCGGGTTACCTTCATTAAAACCACCGTTAACCGTTTGCACAACACTGGCAAGGCTGATCGTCGATTGTACCCCTTCGACATTATTTAAACGCCATTGAAACTTGTCAATTAGAGCTAAAGTGTCATAGTCCGTACAAGAGTCTGCACCTGCTTCAACAATCACTGACATCACATCAGTAGTAATTGAGAAACGCTCAGTAATCAATGCCGTATCCTGATTATAACGAGACCATTCATGAAGAGCAGCTGCCCCTGAGTCTAAGTCACCAATCTTAATTTTTTGTGACTGAATATGACCAAAGGCAAACAGGCCTGTAGCAATAATGACAACAACGATAGCCACTTTTCGACTAGCAAACAACGCTAACGTTGACCAGATCCCTGCCAGCTTATCTTCACTGTCTCTTGGTGAGATCTTGATATTACAATAGGAAATGATCACTGGTAACAGAACGAGGTTAGTTAAGATGATCACACCCACACCAAGGCTCGCTGAGATTGCAAGCTCACGAATAATGCCAATATCAATCGAAAGCAAGGTGATAAAACCGATGGTGTCAGATAACAGGGCGATACCGCCAGGTATAAGTAAGGCGCGAAAAGTCACTGCTGCCGAGTCTTTGACCGATAAACCGCCACTGAGTTTTTGCTTAACGCCGTTAATAACCTGAACACTGTGACTAACCGCAACCGCGAATACTAAAAACGGGACTAGAATCGACATAGGGTCAAGTCCAAAACCCATTACCGTTAAGAGGCCCATTTGCCATACAACCGCCATTAAAGAACAAGCTAATGGCAAAATAGTTAAGATAAGCGAGCGTGAAAACAACAACACCATAATGGCTGTAAAAGCGATAGCTAGTAAGAAGAACTGCACCACCCCTTTGGCACCATCAGCAACATCACCAGCCATTTTTGCAAAACCAATAATGTGAATGTCGATATGCTCGTTAACAAATTGACCTCGAACTTGTTCTTCAAGTTGCTCAGCAAATGCTAACGTATCTAATGGCTCCCCCGTGTCAGGGTTAAAGTCCATGAGTCGCGCAGTCACCATAGCTGCAGAGTAATCGTTTGCGACTAAGCGACCAACAATCCCTGCTTTCTCCACGTTTCCACGCACAATATTTAAACCAACTCCATCACTGACAAAGTCTGCAGGAATAACGGGGCCGCCGGCAAAGCCATCTTCAACAACTTCAGTAAAACGTGTAGAAGGAGAGTAAAGCGAGGTTACCGAGGTTCTATCAACACCGGGAATAAAATACAGTTGATCGTGAACACTCTTTAAGCCGTCAAAAAACTGTGGGGTGAAAATGTCCCCCTGCTTCGCACGGACCGCAACCATGATACTGTTTGCCCCACCAAAGTCTTTGGCATGTTTGGTATAGGTTTGCATGTATTCATGTTGTAAAGGAATATTTTTACTAAAAGCGGCATCCATTTTTAATTGCGTGGCTTGATAAAGTAACGTTGCCGTCACAATGGCAAAAACCGCAATTACAAATGCACGTTGGCGGAAAATAAATAACTCAATTTTATCTACAATATTATTCATAACACCCTACCGGTTTACCTCGAGTAAACTAATTCCCTTACTGCCAACGAACCATGTTTGTTCAGCCAGTTCAGCAAGGTCAACAATATCTTGTCCTTTATAAAGACCAATCTGATAAAATGTTTGCCCATCATCATCTGACGATAAAATAATGCCATTATTCAGCGCTAAAACAATAGTGTGGTCTTTAAGCTGTTTAATCTGGTTAACACTAAAATTGTTAGGTAAAGTGATTCGTTGCCATGTTGTCGATTCAGGCGCTAAACGAAACAAGTTACCGCGCAAACCAGCGACAAGTAACGTTTGTTTATTGGTTTCGATTGCACTGAAAAAAGACCCCTCATAAATATCGTCTTGGCGCTGCCAAGTTTTACCTTGATCACTTGATGTAGCAATCAACCCTAACTCACCCACTAGTAACAGACGATCCCCAGAGATTGCAGTAATTCGATTAAAGTGTGGCAAGATTGATGCGATTTCAAACTGATAGTCTTCTTCACTATCAGCACGAACCTCTTCCAAATACTCAATATCTTCAGCAGGTAACAACGAGCCTAAAAACTGGTTAGTCCAAGTCTCCCCGCCATCAGCAGTCACCGAGAACAAACCATAAGCACCAACCACAAACCCGTTAAGCTCGTCAGTGAAATAAACATCCAACAAGGGTTTATCCAATTCTGGTAACTGTTGTTTTAACGTCCACGTTTGACCACCATCAGTAGTTTTTAAAATAGTCGCATCATGGCCTACTGCCCAGCCCAACAACGGATTATGAAAATAAACATTGGTGAGCAGTGCCTCTGTTGGGACTGCAACTTGCTGCCACATTTCGTTGGCACCAATTAAGATTTGACCTCGGCTGCCCACTGCAACTAACGACTTACCGGTATTAACTAGCGCCATCATCGGTGCTTTACTAGCTAAGGGAGCCATGTAAGCTTTGTTGGCAGAAATTAACGGCTGACTACTTCCCGCTAACGCCGCACTGGACACAGAGCATAGCGAAAGCACTGTGTAAATGAGTAACAACTTTGTCTTAAACAAAATTTAATCCTCGGTAAAGTAAGGCCGGCAAATGCCGGCCTAAACTGAATTGTTAATCAAGTTATAATGAACTATCTTCCGGCACGGCGTAGTGCTGAAGAAGTAAATTCTTTGTCTTTTAACTTCGCATCAAAATTATACATTTTACTGTGATTATCAAGCCCTTGAACTAAATAGCGTCTTGCTTGTAAATCATGGAAGACTTCCAGCGTTGACCAAGATGCTGGTAACTCATAATAGTTTAGCTCATGCGCCATTGCGACACGGTAAAGTTCATCACGGTTATCATAGATATCCGCAATTGATACTTGCCAGTTATCTTCATCAATAAAGAACACACGCTTTTTGTAAGTATGACGCATCCCTTCTTTTAACGTTGCTTCAACTTGCCATACACGATGTTTTTCATAACGCACATATTCTTGGTTAATATGACCAGGCTTAATCAGATCGTCATAATCAAGACCTTTAGCATGTAATTTGTACGAGTTATAAGGGATCAAAACTTCTTTCTTACCAACTAGTTTCCAGTTATAACGTGATGGTGAGCCGTTATACATATCAAAGTCATCGGTAGTACGCAGACCATCAGTAGCTGTTCCAGGGGCATCAAATGCAACGTTTGGCGCACGACGAACACGTCGCTGACCCGTATTATAGGTCCACGCTTTACGTGCTTCATCATCTTGATTTAACGTTTCATGGACCAATAAAGAAGTGCCTGCTAATCGAGCTGGTTGAGTGATGATCTGTTTATATTTAAAGATAACATTATCTTTTGTTAACTTTTCTGCCGTCATACCTTCTTCAGTATATTTGAAGTGAATGCTGTTCTTCATTTCCATCAACGTATAATCACCAGACGCTGTTGGTGCTGCTTGAGAGGCTGTAATATTAGCGCTCACACCACGGTAGCGTGTAATGTGATTCCAAATAACTTCTAACCCGCTTTTTGGAATTGGAAATGGGATACCCATCACCGCGTTTGCGATGCCGTTACCACCCAACACTAACTCAGCTTTCGTTGCATTTTCAGCAATAGCTGTGTACACATGAGAAGGCAATGATGCGCTTCGACGTGTCGGATAAACATTCATTTTGAATGTATCAGGGTATGTTTCAAATAGCTTCACTTGGCCTGGCGTTAAGTTATCTTTGTATTGAGCGACATTGTCTTTAGTGATGGTATAAAGCACTTGATCATCACTAAAAGGATCTAGGTGGTGTTGGCCTTTTTTAAAGCCAGCCACTGGACCTGTAATCCCGCCCGTCCATGCAGGAATAGAACCGTCAGCGTTTGCGCCACGTTCAGCACCCACTGGGGTGAGTTCTTTAGTTAGTTTCGCAGCTTCTTCTGGTGACACAGCGGCCATCGCGCCCTGCGTAGCAAAAGCTAAAGACAACGCTGAAATAAGGGTTAATTTTTTCATATTGTTATGCACCCGTTAGATAGAATATTTAATGTTGAATGAAACAAAGTCTTTATCTGACATTGTATTGATCGAACCTGTACCGCCCCAAAACGCGTTATAGCCTACTGACGCTGACCATCGGTTTTGGTAGTCGAAATCTACAGATGCACCAATTGACTTGGCGCCTTCAGTAAATAAGAAGATTGGATCAGGTGTAATACCTTCAACATCATGAGAGAACACCACTTTAGCCGAGGCATTAACGCCCGAGAAAAGGTTGTTATGATCTGTTTTTGCGACTACACGGTAACCCCAGGCAAAATCCGTTGGGAACGGGTTAGTTTCTGGACCATTATGAACAACGTTAATAATCGCTTCCATCCCTTCCATGCCGCCAGAACGACCTGTATTAGGACCATTTAAGCGAAGAACATCTTGGTCAGGCATGTCGTGAATCCAGATACCACCGACTTCCGCGAAGACAGTTAGGTTATCAGCACCTAATGTCGGACCAAATAAGTGAGCTAAGTTAAACTGAGCTTGTGTCGTATCTAATAAAACAAAGCCGTTAGCTAAAATACCAGGTTCAACAGTAGAGCCCTCAGGATACGGGTAGGTCGCCCCTTTAACTTGCGAGATACCGTCAAGTTCAGGTTTCCAACCAGCGTTAGCCAATTGTTGCGGCATAGCAGCGAATAACAATTCAACATCATCAATTTGTAACGCTTCATCTTGGCGGTGAGAGACTTCACCAGCGAACGAAGTGTCACCTAACGTCGTATTCCAACTTAAGCCATAAAGTTTGATATCTTCTGGAAACACAATTTTAGCTTTAGTAAAGCTTTCTAATTGGTTCATCACATCATGATCAATTGAACCGATGTTATTTTCTAACACTGCCAAATCACGCAGTAACGCTGGTGCAGTAAAGTCTGATGCTTGACCAGAAATTAACGGACGGCGACTATGATAGTTCATGTGGTATATAGCCACTTCTGTATCATCAAAGAAGTAACTCAATTTTAAGCCGTATTGACCACCATCTTCAGGCTCAATATCTTCGGTTCTTAGTGCAACCTTCGTTGGATACGCTAACATTGCATTTAACATTTGCTCTGTACTAAATGCACCAGATTTGTTCATTGCTGCCACTTTCTCTAATTCTGAAATTAGGAAGTCGCCATCAATATCAGGGTTACCATTAAAGCCTAATTGGATTGCGTTATATTGTCCGCCGTGACTAACAAAGTCGTTTGACGCGAAATAAGTACCGCCAACAGGAACTACAGTACCCTGCCATTCGTATTGGTAGTATGCTTCTACCGCTAAGTTTTCAGTCAGACCCGCTGACACCCAAGCCATCCCTTGTGGTATAAATGCTTCTTTTAACTCGGCACCTGGAGAGCGTAATCTCCCTAGATCAACGGCGTTAGTCGTCGCAATACCGTGAGAGATCAACGCGCTTTCACCCCAACTGATCACTTGCTGACCAACACGGAAAGAAACTGGCACTTCACCAAAGTCCCAATCAGCTGTAAAGTAAGCATCGAGTAAACGGATATCAGAACAGAATAAATCGCTCGCTTCTTTATCACGGCAAACGTCGATGCCACGAGCGTCATTTTCGCCGATAGCTAACTCATAGTTGTAATCTAAATCACCGTCTAATGCGAAATCTTTAAAGTACATTCCGCGCACAAAAATACCATAGTTTTCATAACGCAAGTCTAATTCGTGTAACCCCTTAACTACTTGGCTAAACGCATCACCCTTTGACCAAGCCAGATTAGCTAAATCACCATTACTTGAATATGAGCCATTCATAGCGAACAACTCGTTTGATGTATATCTTGTATCAGTTAGTGCAGAATATCCGCGCCAATCTAGACCATTATTTGGATTATTGACTTTACCAACCTGATTATTGAAATCTCGTCCTTCTACACGCCATGATGAACCGACTGAGAAAGTAGAGTTAAAGCTACCTTCAATGTCTCCCCAGTTAAAACCTATGGCGTGCGCATTTGGAATCATCGCAGCACTTAATGCTGTACCTACACCGATGGCTAACACAGACTTTTTGAATGCGCTCATGTAGTTTCTCTCCACTTCCCATTTTAAGGATTATTGTTATTGTTTGTTTCCTATTTTGCTAAATAAGCAAAATAGCCAGTGTTTTTTATTTTTTACAGCAATTAACTCTATGCTGCAACTGATGTTTTGAGCAAAAAATTGATTCCTTTTACAAAAATAGAGTAAAAAATCTAACTTTTGATTTAATCCATATTCGCCTAAAGTATAGCCTTGTAACCAAATCATTATAAGTAACTGAAATAGTGTAGCTATATTTTATCAAAACACATAAATTTTGCGTACATTACCTTCAAATAAATAGAACCACCGTTTGGAGTAATTACTCTAATTAATTCTATTTAAACTAATAAATTTACCTTGTCCGCTAGTCACTAACTCAAAATTTCCGTAAATTCCATCTCGAGTTAAAAAGGGTTTAAAATGCTCTGCGGGCAATTCTATCTTCAAGCCTTGACGATCCGTAACTTGAACTTTGTTAACGGCCCCTTGGTAAACAGGTAAAAAGCGATCGTAACTGAGCGCCATATTAAAATAGTATTTCTTCATCATAAATGTTCAATAATGATTACACAAACAACCGGAGATTCTATTGAGCCCCCGGCTAATATCCTTTATTTCCCTAGGCTCAGGGAAACTTTTTCAACTAAATCTTTCGATAAGTTAGGTAATGCAGCAAGACGTTCAAGCTGCTCTCTCATTAATGCACTGCGTTGACCTGAGATTTTTTCCCAAGGCAATAACGGAGTGATTAAGCGAGCGGCTATTTGTGGATTGATCTCATTCAGACGAATCAACTGTTCTGTTAAAAACTGATAACCACTACCATCAACAGAATGAAAACGACTTGGATTATTCACCGCAAAAGCACCAATCAAACTGCGGACACGATTTGGGTTTTGCCAACTAAAGCTTGGGTGTTCAAATGCTTCAACTATCAGATCAGTAACCTGCTCACTTGGGTTTGATCCAACGGTAGCAAACCATTTATCCATGACTAAGCCATTTGTTTTCCAGCGCTGTTCAAATGCAGCTGATAGGTCCTTTAAACAAAGCTGGTTGTTTACATTAGCTATTTGCAGAGCACTGATTGAATCGGTCATGTTGGTGGCTTGTTCAAATTGAGTTGCAATCAGCGTATTAATATCGTCACTAGCAATCGTACCTAACAAACCAAGCAGAGAATTCTTAAGTGCTCTAAGAGCGACTTTGTCTGCGGATTGCGATGCCTCTTCAATTGCTAAAATAGCCTCTAGATAGCGTTGTTTAAGTTCTACTTTAAGCGTTGTAGCTAAGGTCTGTTTAACAAAGTTTCTTGCTGTGATAATAGCATCGACATCAACAGAGTCTACCAGTTCAAATAATTCCATTACGGCTGGTAACTCAATCATCAAACCGATAAGCGCAGGGTCTGTTGCTTGATCACAAACCACGGTTCGCACACTCTCAATCAATGTAGAACTTAAGCTCATTGATTCTTTAGCGACACTACTGTTATTAAGGATTGCTTGAGTGAATAACTTTTGAGCACTATCCCAACGTGAATAAGCATTAGCACTATGTGCTAAAATTGTTGCAAGTTGTTCTTCACTATAATCAAAGCCTAATTTAACCGGTGCAGAAAAATCACCTAGCAGGCACGGAATCACTGACTGATTAATATTATCAAAGGCAAATTTTTGTTTGACTTGGGTTAACTCTAGTAACGACTCTTGTTCACCGTTGTCGAGTGTTACCACTTCACCTGCCTCGGTGAGCAACTCTAATTTAACCGGAATATGGAATGGTTGTTTTTGTTGCTCTTCCCCACTAACAGGGCAAGATTGCTCAAGTGTGAGAGTCAGTTTTTTACTGTCTTGATCGTAGTCCTGAGTAACATCAACTGTCGGTGTTCCTGCTTGGCTATACCACAACCTAAATTGGCTAAGGTCTATATTCCCCCCCTGCTCCATCGCATCGACAAAATCATCACAAGTAACAGCCATACCATCAAAACGTTCGATGTAATTCGCCATCCCTTGTTGGAAGCGCTCCTCACCTAGTAACGTATGAATCATTCGAATAACTTCGGCACCTTTATTATAGACAGTCACGGTGTAGAAGTTATTCATTTCCATAACAGCTTCCGGTCGAATCGGGTGTGACATAGGACCCGCATCTTCGCTAAATTGATGAGAACGAATAATTTTGACGGCATCGATTCGATTAACTGCACGTGAACCAACATCAGAGCTAAACTCCTGATCGCGAAAAACAGTTAACCCCTCTTTCAGGCTAAGCTGGAACCAGTCACGACAGGTAATACGATTACCCGTCCAGTTATGAAAATATTCATGACCAATCACGGATTCAATGCCATGATAATCGACATCAGTAGCGCTATCGTTATCAGCTAACACATACTTACTGTTAAAAACATTGAGTCCTTTATTTTCCATTGCGCCCATATTGAAGAAATCGACGGCGACAACCATATAAATATCAAGATCGTATTCCAAATTAAAACGTTCTTCATCCCACTTCATCGCACGTTGCAAAGACTCAAGTGCATGTTGGGCTTTCGCTTTATTGCCTTTATCAACAAAGAACTCTAGTTGTACTGTCCGTCCAGAGCGAGTTACGTACTGACCTTCTAATAAGTCAAAGTCGCCTGCAACAAGTGCAAATAAGTAAGCAGGTTTTTTATGTGGGTCATGCCAGGTAGCAAAGTGCTTGCCGTTGGCTAACTCTCCACTGTCCACTTTATTACCGTTAGACAATAAGTACGGGTACTTCTCTTTATCAGCAATCACTTTGGTTGTGAACACCGCCATAACGTCAGGACGATCGAGATAATAAGTAATTCGTCTAAAACCTTGGGCTTCACACTGGGTACAAAATGCGTCGCCAGACACATATAACCCTTCAAGATTTGTGTTTTCTGTAGGGTTAAGTTCAGTGACCACTGTTAGTTCAAAGCGTTCCGGTAAGTCATCAATAATTAACTGGTTGTCAGTACACTGATATTGGTTTGCCGTAAGTGCTTGTTGGTTGACTGCAACAGAGACTAGTTGAATGTTTTCTCCATCCAATACTAGCGGTTGGCCTTGCACTAATTGTTTAACTTGGGAGGTTGCAATAACCTGAGTTAACGTTTCATCTAAATTGAATTCTAGATTAAGTGTGGTAATGGTGTAATTTGGCGCTTGATAGTCTTTAAGGTATTGGGTTGTATTGTTGCTCATGAAAATCCTTACAAGAAAGCAAGTATCTGTTGACGAAGTGCCATTTGGATAACAATTGCTCTAAATGATGAGTATGACGGTATAAATTAAAGATACAAAAAAAGCCTGATAAAATCAGGCTTTTTTTTCATAACATCGACTTATACGGCTCTAGTTGCTAATTTTTTAATCTTGAAGCCGATAATGGCAAAGATAATTCCGAAGATTGGGCTTGCCCAGTTAAACACACAAAACAATGCATACTCTAACGGACTTACTAGTAACACCGACTGCATATAAGCACCACAGGTATTCCAAGGTACTAAAACAGAAGTCACAGTGCCACCATCTTCAAGTGCACGAGATAAGTTTTCTGGCGCCAATTTACGTTTCTCATACTCATCTTTAAACATACGACCAGGCATCACAATTGAAATGTACTGATCGGCAGTTAGTACGTTACTACCAAAGGCGGTCACTATTGTTGTAATAATTAAAGACGAAGTTGAACGCGCAAAGCCCACTAACAATTCGACAACTTTACTTAATAAGCCAACCTTTTCCATTACGGCACCGAAAGTCATCGCTGTTACAATCAACCAAATCGTTGTCAGCATCGATGACATACCACCACCAGATAATAAGTCATTAAGATCAGCATCACCCGTATCAACAGAAATACCATCAAATAATGCAGTCCAAACAACGGTGACATTTGCGCCAAAGGTGTTTAAATCTGTTGCAGCTAAACTAACAATCAACTCTTGCTGAAAAAGAACAGCCCATAAACCACCTACTAATGCCCCGATGAATACAGCTGGAAATGCTGCAACTTTTTTTACTGCTAGTGTCAGCGTTACCACTAATGGGATCAGTAAATACCAACCTAAATGAAACTTATCACTTAACCCTTGGCTTAATTGACTAATGCGATCAGCTTCTACATTTGAGCCTTCCGAGAAGCCCAACACTGCGAAGACTATTAACGCGAAAATAAAGCTTGGAAACGATGTCCACGCCATATGTTTAATATGCGTAAACAAATCAGTACCGGCGACAGCAGGTGCTAGGTTTGTCGTATCTGATAATGGCGACATTTTATCACCGAAGTATGCACCACTAATGATTGCACCAGCGGTAATGGGTAATGAAACCCCCAAACCAGTCGCCACCCCCATCAACGCCACACCGATAGTTGCAGCTACAGTCCAACTACTACCTATACTAATCGCGACAATAGCACAAATCAGACAGCTAGCTGCGTAGAAAAAACTCGGTGAGAGGATTTGCAGTCCAAAATAGATCATGGTTGGCACAGTCCCCGACAGTAACCAAGTACCGATCAGTGAGCCAACCGCCAGTAGAATAAGCACTGCTGTTAGGGAAAGGCTAATTCCTTTGATTATTCCTTGCTCAATATCATTCCAGCAAAAGCCATTCTTGATACCAATAATGGCGGCTAAACCAGCACTCAAAAGAAGTGCTATTTGGTTAGCCCCTGATGACGATGAATCGCCAAAATAAAATACGGCAGAGCCGAGTAAGCCGATTAAAAAAATTACTGGAGCAAGAGCATCCAGTAACGAGGGTTGTTTATGCTGTTGTGTCATAAAAAATCCGATTTGTTATTATTATATTGTTGGTGGTTAGGCCAAGTGGCAAATCAGTGCTACTGATTGACGTAATTGACACTATTCTTTTATACATTGATACTACCATTTGAATCAATTAGATAGAATCATTTATCTAACGACCACTAATGGAGTATTGTAATAAAGAAAGCCGCATAAATGCGGCCAATTATAAACGATAGGAGAGATTATCGTTAATTTTTTACTAATCGATCTTGGTCGATATAGTTAAATGTGACATAAGATGCTTCATCAAGATATGGGTCTAAATCAAGCCCTTTCTTGGGTAGGTCATCTAATGATTTAACCTGCTCTAATCCTTGCGCTTTGCGACGCAAGTTTGCGCGAAGTAAAGCTGTTTGTTCTTTCTTATCGCGCTCAGCAATTCGCACACTTTCAACAAGGCTTATCGATTTCTTATCTTTTTCAGCGTGGTACTTTTCAATATCAGTTGCCATAAATTGAAACTCTTGCTCAGCAGCGATACGTTGCAAGTGTTTTTGCTTCAGCGGCTCAAACATCTGTTTAGAAATATCACTTAATGGCTGATATTTAGCTTTTGCTACACTGTCCCATGGCAAAGTATTATCTGCCACTACTTCACCAAATTCATCGGCCACAATAGGTGTAGGGAATGAAATATCAGGAATAACCCCTTTATTTTGTGTACTGCCACCGTTGATTCGATAGAATTTCTGTATAGTGTATTGAATGAAACCAATCGGCTTTTCATAAAAATCGAAGATTTTACTCAACGAGCGATGTTGTTGTACTGTCCCTTTACCGAAGGTTTGTTCCCCTAAAACAATCGCACGGCCATAATCTTGTAAGGCAGCAGCGAAAATTTCTGAAGCTGAAGCACTATAACGATTAACAAGGACCGATACTGGACCATCATAAAAGGTTGTAGTGTCTGGGTCATATTTTACATCAACACGGCTATTGCCACTTTTAATTTGAACAATTGGGCCTTCATCAATGAATAACCCACTTAAAGCAGCGGCTTCAGTTAGTGCACCACCACCGTTGTTTCTTAAGTCAACGACAATGCCTTCGACTTGTTGTTCTTTTAATTCAGTGATCAATTTTTTAACATCTTGAGTTAAATTAACGTAGAAACTAGGAATTGATATGACCCCTAATTTACGCCCTTTAAACTCTGGTAATTGAGACTCAAACACTTCAGATTTAGCTTGACGATCTTCGAGTTTGATTTTATCACGAACAATAGATACAACTTGGGGTTTACTTGCGCCACCGGCGGTACCTGAAATTATTTCTAATTTAACTGTCGAACCTTTTGGCCCTTTAATTAAATCAACAACATCATCTAATCGCCAGCCAATCACATCGACAATTTCGCCATTACCCTGGCCCACTCCGATAATTTTATCATCAGGAGAAAGCTGTTCACTTTTATCCGCAGGACCACCTGCCACTAGATTTGTAATGGTTGTGTAATCATCACGAGATTGCAGCATTGCACCAATGCCTTCAAGAGACAAACTCATCTCAACCTGAAAACGTTCAGCATTTCTTGGTGATAAGTAACTTGTATGCGGGTCGATAGCGCGAGCGAACGAATTCATGAAGACTTGATAAACATCTTCACTTTGTGTCTGAGTAATTCGCTTTAATGCATTATTGTATCGTTTAGCCAATACTTTACTAATTTCTGGCCATTCTTTACCAGCCAGCTTGAGGTTTAACGCATCATACTTAACACGTTGACGCCATAGCTCTTGCAACTCAGCTTTAGTTAGCACCCATTGCGCATCTTCTCGGTCATATTGATACTCATCGTCAATGGTAAAGTCCATTGGCTTATCAAGTAACGATAAAGCATATGTAAAACGTTCAAAACTACGTTGTAGTTGTAGTTGGAAGATTTCGTAAACTGGGGCAACTTGCCCAGTCTTTAACATGTCATCGTATTGCTTATCGTATTGAGCAAAAGACTCGATGTCACCTTTGGTGAATAAGCTCTTGTTAAAATCAAGACTCTCAAAGTAGCGTTTAGCAATCTTAGATGAGAACTGATCATTAAGATCAATTGACTTAAAATGGGTGCGTGTAAATAAGCCAGTCATCCGAGTCGTGGATACTTTATGTTGTGGCTCTGGATGTAGCTGAGGTATTTTATCTACTGTCAATTTTGCATCGAGTGCAAAAGCACTTGCTGACAAGCAAAAAGGTAAAATACCCAACGTTATACGATTCAACATAAAAGTCTCCTATGACTCGTTTTTTATTAAGCTAGCTAAGCCAAGGTTATGCCTTGGCTAAAATCTGGTCTAGCTTGACTTTTACAACCATACCCGAAGTAAGCTGTACTTTTACATCAGACTTCGCAATATCAACGATAGTTCCGTTCATCGGTGTTTTTGCAACAGTAACTAACACTTTTTGGTCAATTTTTAACGCTGACACATCTTCAACTTTAACACCAGTTTCCACTTTTGTCGCTTTAGCAGGCTTGCTAGAACGCGCTTTTGTAGCAACTTTAGCACGTGCAGGCTTAGCTTTACGTGGTTTATCAGTCGACTCCGCCGGCTTTTTAGCGGCTTCACGCTGCTTCGCTTTAGCTTGGCTTTCAGCCAATGTTTGCTGGGCGTGCTCAATATGCTCTTGTGTTAATTCATCACCTAGGTTGCCATCTAAGTCAACACGCTTAGCGCCTGCCTTAATGCAACGTAAGTAACGCCAGCTAGTGGTATAGTGACGAATCGCACCACGTAGTTGGGTTTTACTCACTCGCTCATCTTCAGCAAGGCGTTCACTTAATTCTTGGAATAAGCCAATTTTAAGTGGTTTCGCTTCGCCTTTAAGGCTGAAACATTGTGGGAACTGCTCGGCTAATAAAGCGATGATCGCTTTGTTATCAGTAAGTTTAGCTGTACTATTCATTTATTCTTCCGAGTTTACTTCAAATTCTTCAATTAAAAATGTTACAAAATGTTCGATGAGATCGTCATCGAGCTCTAGTAGCCCTGGTTGATACTGCCAATAGGGCCAAATGGCTTCAAGCATTTCACGAAACAGATTGACATCTATATTCGGGTCAATAACTTGATAGAGTTTATGATAAATTCTATTAATATTATCTGCGGCTAGGGCCTCTTCACCTTCCCACTCACCAACTTCATTGGCTTCAAATAGAAATTCATGAATATCTACAACATCATACATAGCGCATTATTTTCCTAAAACAAACTAACATCAAGTGCTATTAATTATACATTATGGCTAATGACACTCGACTAGATGATGATTTAATACATCAACTATCATTTCAAGTCCTTGCTGATCAGCAGCATCAAAGCGATCTTTAACCGGACTATCAATATCAAGGACACCGATTATTTCATCGTTAACGACCAACGGGATGACAATCTCGGACTCAGAAGCAGCATCGCAAGCAATATGGCCAGGGAACTGATGAACATCGGCAACACGTTGGGTCATGCCAGTAGTAACAGCTGCTCCGCAAACGCCTTTGTTTAAAGGGATACGATAGCAGGCAACATTACCTTGGAACGGTCCTAAAACTAACTGCTCATCTTTTAAAAAATAAAAGCCAACCCAATTAATGGTTGAAAGCGATTGATTTAGCAATGCACCGACATTAGAAAGAACAGCGACAGCATCAAACTCATTGTCGATAAGCGCGTTAACTTGGCGTGAAAGTAATGGGTAATCTATACTCAATGATCTACTCAATTCTTTAGGCGAACTAATAATAATGGCTGGCTACTATACCTGACTTGGATTAAATGAAAAGAGTAATTGTCAGGCAAAACAGCCTCATTGTTCACATTTGCTACAATTATGTCCTTTAACATTGTGAAGGAGCCGATAATTGTCGGTTATTTATCGTATCAACAGCAACTATATTACCGTAATAACTAAAGCTTGTTATAATCCACTTATTCCCTAGCAATAAGCAATTTTCGATGAATAAGCACCTGCCACAATCTTTTCTGGATCTCATTTCAGTCGATCTCCCTGACCACTTAATACTTGAAGACTTAGTTGAAGCCTGTCATCGCTCTCTTCGTTTTAGTATACGTGTTAATACATTAAAAATTTCAACGGACGCCTTTATTGAACTAATGCAACCTTTTGGTTGGACATTTGAGTCGATCCCATGGTGTAGTGAAGGTTTTTGGGTCGAATTAAACACCTCAACTGTTGCTCCAGGACGATTACCCGAACATTTTTCAGGCTTGTTCTATATTCAAGAAGCCAGCTCTATGTTGCCGCCTGTGGCGCTATTTAATGCCATGAATCAACGTGATGAATTTAACACTGTGCTTGATCTAGCAGCAGCACCGGGTTCAAAAACAACACAAATTGCTGCCCTTATGAATAATCAAGGCTTATTGGTCGCTAATGAATTTTCCTCAAGTCGTATAAAAGCATTGCACAGCAATCTAACTCGCCTTGGTATTACCAACACGCTAATTAGCCACTTCGACGGTTCCGTGCATGGTGACTATTTAGAGAATTCATTTGACGCTATCTTACTTGACGCCCCCTGTAGTGGTGAAGGTACCGTCCGGAAGGACCCCGATGCATTCAAAAACTGGACCAGAGCGCACATTGATGAAGTGTCGACGCTGCAAAAACAGCTAATAAAGTCAGCATTTATGGCGTTAAAGCCAGGTGGTCAATTGGTTTACTCAACATGCGCACTGAACTGTATTGAAAATCAAGGAGTATGCCAATACCTACTAGATGAATTTCCCGAGCAAGTTGACGTCGTTAGCCTACATGAGTTATTTCCCAATGCCCTAGCGAGCTGCACCGAGCAAGGTTATTTACATATTTGGCCACAAATTTATGATAGTGAAGGCTTTTTTATCGCAAAATTCATCAAAAAAGGTTCAACTGAACTCAGCTCTCAACCAGCGTTTAAAAGCAAACTTCCTTATAAGGAGCTCACAGAAAAACAACTTAAGGATTTGACGCCTCCCCTGATGGCTCACTTAAAGATGGATTTCCTTGAACATGGCCAGCTTTACCAACGTGATAAAGAAATCTGGTTTTTCCCAAAGAACAGTCAGCTGTTGCTAAGCAATATGCGGTTTGTGAGACATGGCGTTAAGCTACTCGATATAAAACCAAAGCAATTTGTGATCTGTCACGATGCACTTACAGCCTTTGGACTGGATGGCTTACCCCTGACACGAGATCAGGTTGTACAGTTTTACAGGGGGCAAGACTTAGCCATTGAAAACTCAAATAAAGCCAAGGGAGAAGTTAGATTAACCTATCAAGGTCAATGTATTGGCTTAGGGAAGTGGGTCGGAAATAAAGTTAAAAACAAATTACCAAGGCAGTTAGTCAACGACAACGTTGCAATTTAAACGCAATAAAACGGGGGAAGTTAAATATTTCAACTACACTAAACAGAGTAGAGCAAAGGCTCTGACTGGTTTAGACACGATTCTTTAACCCTTCCCCTAAGCTCGGAACAACTGGAATAGTTCCGGGCTCTTTTTATTGCTATACAAACTTAAATTTGTATTTAACGCGCATCAACTACAGTTTGACCGATAGGTGCGAAACTTAGCATAGCTAGTTTTAAATGTTGAATACCAAAAGGAATACCAATAATCGTAACAAAACAAGCAACAGCATGTAATATATGGCCTATAGCCAACCAGATACCAAATAGTAAGAACCAAATTATGTTACCCACTGTTCCTAAGCTTCCAGTACCAATATCACGACGCTTTGTAACATATTGACGATCATCAATGTCTCGACCGAATGGCCAGAATGAAAGCTGAGCGATAACGAAACAAGAGCGCGCAAATGGGATGCCGACAATTGTAATACAGGCAATAATACCAGCGAGGACCCACATCAGTCCCATCACTAAACCACCACAAATAAACCAAGCTACATTAAATAATAATCGTAAAACACTCATAGTTACCTCATAATCATAAATTCACTATTTATAAAGCAACCTTCAAGCCAATAATTAAAGAGGCTATAAAACAACAATTTAAACTAAAACAAGATAAACAACCTCACACCCATCTGGTTAATAAAACCATTTTATAATTTATTTGGCCAACTTAACTTTAGTTATACTTATACCCTGCGACTGAGAGACGCTCACGCAATGGACTAAGTTGTGTTTCATAATGCTTCCAGCGCTTTGATGAACTCTGATACATCGGTTGTCTCACTTGCCAACGGCTAGGTGTATTAACCGCTCTTTGCGTTGTATGATACTGCATACATTGCGAATCCCACTCAAGTCCGACAAATTCAAGTAAGCCCCGTGTAACTCCTTCTTGATCTGAGATTAACGATTCGTACCTTAATTCAAAGATATCAAGTGGTAGCACACGTTGCCAATGACTCATCATTCGATCATGATCTAAAAAGTAATCGCCAAATGCATTAAGATCAACTGAGAAATCATTGACTAAGCTAAACATTTCAATGTAACAAGAGAGTCCTATATCAAGAGGATCGCGCTTACAATAAACAATTTTTGCTTTAGGAAAAATTGCAGCGATGAGGCCTAAATACATAAAATTCATTGGAAGTTTGTCAGTAAAAAAAGTTTCCTTATCAATCCCAGCGCTCCTGACATTATCACAATAATCCTTTAGCGCTTTGTTTAAGGCTTGCTCAGTCAGCGCTCTCACATCATCATGCTCGCTCCCTAACACTTGTTTAGATAATTTGGGAATAACAGTTAACTCCCCGCAACCAAAAACATTTTCATGGGAAGCTAGAATTTGCTCAGCCAATGTTGTGCCTGACCTTGGCATACCAATAATAAATACTGGCGTTAAATCACACACATCCCCCTTGGCAATATTCTCAAACAAGGGCTTGTTAAACGCATTGATAATACGATTACACAGCTGACGATTAAATTCTGCGTTGTATTCGCCTTTGAATGACTTCTGTGCCAAACAGCTAGTCTTAAAATGCACAAATGCTTTGTCATATTGCCCTACACTATCAAAATATTTTCCTAGCCCATTATTGAGTTTGGCCTTATCTTCAGCATTTAGCGATGTATCTCTAGCAACTCTCACCGCAGTATTGATTAGTTCGCTCTGTGGGGTAAAGCTTTTAATCGAAATTATGTTCGCTAATGAACGAACGTGCTCAGGTTCAATCGCCAACACACGTAGATAGAATGTAATCGCATCCTCAAATTTGCCTAATTCTTCACTCGTGATCCCTGCACCATGCAGCGCCTTAATGTGATTTGGTTGGATTGCTAGCGTGTTTTTATACCAGTGTAAAGACTCTTGATAATCGCGCGCTTCTTTGAGCGCTTGAGCTAAATTAAACAGACCGTAATCTACCTTCGGCGCTAACTCAACGACCTGACGATATACTTTGATTGCTTTTTTTAATTGCTCATTATCCACTAATATATTGGCTAAGGTATTTAGTGTATCAATATGATTAGGTCCACGTCGTATCCCCTCTTCTAATACCTGTTGCGCCTTAGCAGACTTGCCAATGGCAAGATAAACTTGAGCCAAATGGTTATAGGCACGAATGTCGTCAGGCTCAATGGTGATAGAACGTTCAATGAGCGTCACCGCTTGCATTGAATGGCCATTTTGCTGGGCCATCAGTCCCAAATAATGTAGCGCTTGTGGGTGCTTTGGATTGACTCGTAATACAGCATGATAAGCATCATGCGCTTTTTTCATCTCACCTTGCTTATGAAGGTTCAACGCATTTTCAACGATTGTATTCATTTACTCTTTGCAATAACAGGTGTGATTTTTAATCTCGGCTTTATTTATGAGTCAATCAATACCACAGTGTTTGCCAGTGGTAATGAAAATATTCATCAGCAGCAAACGCGCTACAACCCACCTGTTAAAGACGAAAAATCCTCCGGTGTGTTTCTTTCAATGAACAATATCAATCAATTGTTATACCGCAGTGAGTCAGAAATCTCAGGGTTTAAAATCGAGGTTGTTGAAATTGAGCACTGGCAGAATGACAATGCAACGATATTATTTAGGGGGGCAGTCGATGGTGATTTTTCAAAAAAAACCATTGTTCAATATGCGATGAAGACTGGTGAAGTAATATATCGCAATGACTCATTTGATAACACCTCTGCTAATGGTGAAAGTGTTCTTGATTCTCTGCACTTCGCAAACTTTTCAGATTACCTGATAAAAGCACTGTTTTTTTTGCTGGGTTTAGGTACCTGCTATGTCATTATTTCGGGGAATTTATTGTGGTTAGCCAAGCAGCAAAAACGCAATGCTGACAACTGGTCGGTTAAAATAGTCAGCCAACTCAGCAGCGGTTGTTTTGCCGGTGCATTTTTAGCCACTGCACTTTGTTTTATTGTCACTCGGCTGCTCCCCGTAAGCTACGCAGAAAAACAGACCGTGTTATGTAGTAATGCCGATCAGTTAAGTAAAAAATAACTTGAAAAATGGCTCAATGAGATCAAAATCCGATGAATGCTTTTCATCG
>NZ_JAUYVJ010000050.1:0-10453 GCF_030689115.1 Psychrobium sp. 1_MG-2023
GAGTGGTAGTTCAGTTGGTTAGAATACCGGCCTGTCACGCCGGGGGTCGCGGGTTCGAGTCCCGTCCACTCCGCCAACACCGATTAGACGATAAAAACACCAGCCTAGTGCTGGTTTTTTTATGCCTGTCGTTTAACTTTTCCCAGTCGTATAGTCTTGCCACCCTGAGCCGCACTTATTCAGAATCTCGTTTCATCGTTTAACAGTGCTCAAAGTGTTTAAAGTCTTTCCATAAAACCTCAATGGGTCACTGCCCTGAAACACTTACCCCGAGCGCGTTAAAACTTTTGTTACATATACAAATCTATTAGTTGTTGCCTTTAGTGTTAAATGATTTAACATTTATCCTTTCAAACTAATATCAGTCACTTATGAAAACTTTATCAGTACCTTTAGCCCTTATTGTTAGTACACTTTTAATTACAGGATGTTCAGAGCCTCAAGCATTACCAGCAGAGAAAGAGAAGAAAGAAGCTGTTTATAAAGTTCCTGTTGAGACGGTTCAATTGGCTAATCAAGATATTAGCAATGTGTATCAAACAACAGCGGTCATGGAAGCGCGTGCCGAAAGCAAAGTGACTAATAAAGTGGGTGGTATGATAAAAAGGGTCTTAGTCGAAGAGGGCTCATTAGTTAAAAAAGGCCAAGTACTTGCTGAAATAGATGACGAAAGCTACCGTCTCGATTATGAGCGCGCTACGATTGATTTAGCGTCGATTACAGCTGAATATAATCGGAGTAAACCAAGTAAAGGCAAACAGTTCATTTCAGTTAAAGACCTTGAAAAGCTAGAATTTTCAGTGCAGTCGAGAGCAAACCAACAAAAAGTATCTGCTTTAAAACTACGCGATAGCAAAGTGGTTTCTCCAATTGATGGTGTGGTTGCTGTTCGTAATATCAAACAAGGGAATATGGCACCTAGTAATGGCAGTGAGATGTTCCATATTATCGATCTGAACTCACTCCAAGGTGTTGTTTATTTACCTGAAACAGAGATTAGCAATGTTCATTTAGGCCAGCAGGCTAATTTGGTGTTTCCGGCGTTTGGTAATAAACAAGTTGCGGCATCGGTGAGTTTAATTGCGCCTATTGTCGACACTAAAACCGGTACATTTAAAGTGACCCTCACGGTCGATAACTCTAAACAGATCATTAAGCCAGGTATGTTTGCCAAGGTTGCGTTGAAGCTTGATACTCGCTCAAATGTGCAAACGGTGCCACAAAAGGCCTTAATCGTTACAGACACCGAGACCAGCTTGTTTGTGGTTACTGACAACAAAGCAAGCAAAATCGTGGTTGAAACAGGTTACGAACAAAATGGTGTTGTTGAGATCCTTACGCCACTTTCTCCAAATGCAAACGTTGTCGTTGTTGGTCATCAAGGATTAAAAACTGACAGTGAAGTGGTTATCGTTGGAGAGCCATCACCTGTGAAACACACTACAGCCGCATTATAACGCGTCCTTTGTTATACCTTTAAGAGACTTTTTGTATGAGTATAGTACGTACAGCCGTTAAACGGCCTGTGACTGTTTGCATGTTCACTTTAGCCGTCATGTTATTCGGCATGGTTGGATTTTCTCGTTTGGCCGTATCATTATTGCCTGACTTATCTTATCCAACGCTAACGGTGAGAACACTTAGCACAGGTGCTGCCCCTGCTGAAATCGAACAGCTGCTAAGTAAACCCATCGAAGAGTCGGTCGGGTTAGTGAAAGGCATTAGAAAAATCCACTCGGTGTCTAAAGCCGGACAGTCTGATGTCGTTATTGAGTTTGAATGGGGCACAGAAATGAGCTTTGCCACGCAAAATGTGCGAGAAAAGCTTGATGTAATCTCACTGCCTAAAGATGTTCGCAAGCCTGTTATTTTACGCTTTAATCCGGCGTTAGATCCTATAATTCGGCTAGGAATAGCCACGTCAAGCACTCAAGAAAAAGCATTAAAGAGTGTTAGAACACTTGCTGAGCAAGAGTTAAAAAGGCAACTAGAAACAGTTTCTGGCGTCGCTGCGGTGCAACTGGGCGGTGGTCTCGAGCAAGAAATACAAGTGGTGTTTGATCAAGAAAAAGCTGCACAACGTGGTATCACCGCTCAAATGATTGTCGATAGAATCAACCGTGAGAACGTTAATATGTCAGCGGGTAGGGTTTATGACGGTCAGCAAGAATACTTAGTAAGAACACTCAATCAGTTTGCTTCACTCGATGATTTGGCTAATATGATTGTTAAACAAATTGATAATCAGACCATTTATTTAAGAGATATTGCAACGATCAATGATGGTGAAAAACAGCGAACTGATGTAACCCGTATCAATGGCAGTGAAGCGATTGAACTGGCGATCTACAAAGAAGGTGATGCAAACACTGTTGCTGTGGCTGAAAAATTAAATAAAAAATTAAATCAATTAAAAAAACAACTTCCTAGTGACCTAACGCTAACCATTATTTTTGACCAATCTCAATTTATTGTCGATGCTGTTGATGAAGTGAAAAGTGCAGCAATAGTTGGCGGTATCTTGGCAATGATTATTCTCTACCTGTTTTTGGGTAATATGTTTAACACCGTGATTATTTCACTGGCGATACCTGTATCTGTTATAGCTACGTTTAACTTAATGTTTTCTAATGGTATTAGTTTAAATATTATGTCATTAGGCGGTATTGCGTTAGCGATTGGCTTGCTCGTGGATAACGCTATTGTGGTGCTGGAAAACATCGCTCGCTATCGTGAACAAGGAAAATCAATTACTGAGGCTGCAATCTTAGGGACTCAAGAAGTCAGTGGTGCCGTAATCGCTTCAACACTGACCACGTTAGCAGTATTTTTCCCGCTCGCTTTTGTCGATGGCTTTGCTGGCCAATTATTTAGCGATCAAGCAATGACAGTAACGTTCGCACTTTTAGCATCGTTAGTGGTGGCTATTACTTTGATCCCAATGTTGGCTTCACGCGAATTCTCTTGGCAGAAACCAGTTGATAACGTCGATAACGCCCACCCACTGACTAGTAAAGAAGCCAGTGTAAAGAAAAAAACTATATTGGCAAAAGTTGGTATGGTAGCCGGGTTCCCATTTCGCTTTATTTTCAGCATTCTCCCGTTATTTATCACTAAAGCTTTAGTGCTTCTGTTTAACGTTTTTGCGAAAATATTTAATCTGGTGCTTCGACCAATGCACCTTGGCTTTTCAGCCTTATTCTCAAAAGTAGCACAGGGTTATGCGGCGTTATTACAAAAGGCACTGGCACACCGAATTAGTGTCGCTGTCATTAGCATGGCATTTGCTGGTCTGGTGGTAAGTTTACTACCAAAAGTGGGTGTTGAATTGGTGCCAGATGTTGCCCAAGCTGAATTTACGATTGAGTTGAGCTTGCCACAGGGGACACCAATTTATGTGACCGATCAGCGATTACATACATTAGCTAAATCATTAGAAGCCGATCAACGGGTCAAACATACGTATTCGTTAGCGGGCAGTGGTAGCTTAATGATGAGCTCGGCGAGTAAAGGGGGTGAAAATTGGGGGCAGCTGTTAGTTTCATTACATCGTAGCAGTGATATTGACGACGTGAAATCGTTTGTTCGTGAACAAGTGAGCTACATGGCAGACGTCAGTGCAAAAATAAAACTCTCTGAACTCTTTACAAGCGAGCGACCACTGCAAATTATTTTGTCGGGCTATGATCTTAAGGGCCTTAAAACAGCGAGTGATGAATTAGTCCGTATTCTAGACCATGATCAGCAATTTACCGACGTTAATAACACATTACGTGCTGGTCAGCCTGAACTTAAGATTGAGTTTGATCATCAGCGTTTAGCGAGCTTAGGCTTAAAAGCATCAGACATCTCAAACCAGATAGTAACTAAAGTTGCGGGATCTGTTGCGAGTACTTATAACGTCAATGATCGACAAATTGATATTTTGGTACGAACCGATGAAAGTGCGCGTAACTCGGCTCAAGCTATCAGAGATTTGACAGTCAACTCTGATCAAGAAAGAGCATTGCCATTAGCGGCTGTCGCTCAAATAAATGAAAGCATTGGTCCGAATGAAATTAATCGCGTGGATCAAACTCGGGTCGCTATTGTGTCAGCAAATCTGGCCACTGGAGACTTGGCCTCAGCAACCGAAAAAGCTAACCAATTATTAGAGCAAATGAACCTACCTTATAATATTCGCGCTAAAGTGGCTGGGCAAAGCGAAGAAATGAAGCAATCGTTTACCTCACTCTATATCGCGCTATTATTGGCAATCTTCTTGGTGTACT
Organism: Psychrobium sp. 1_MG-2023; assembly: GCF_030689115.1. Classification (NCBI taxonomy): domain Bacteria; kingdom Pseudomonadati; phylum Pseudomonadota; class Gammaproteobacteria; order Alteromonadales; family Shewanellaceae; genus Psychrobium; species Psychrobium sp. 1_MG-2023. Next base: position 4,272 of record NZ_JAUYVJ010000050.1, read on the forward strand.
TGGTGATGGCATCACAATTTGAGTCATTGCTTAACCCATTTATCATCTTGTTCTCGGTACCATTAGCGGTCTTGGGCTCAGTGTTAGGTTTATATATTACTAATACAAATATCAGTGTTATCGTGCTTATTGGCGTGATTATGCTTAGTGGTATTGTTGTTAACAACGCTATTGTTTTGGTTGACCGCATTAACCAATTGCGTGAGCAGGGCGTTGCTAAAATGCAAGCTATCGCTCAAGCGAGTGAATCACGTTTGCGCCCAATTATCATGACGTCATTAACTACAATTCTTGGTTTAATGCCGTTGGCGTTTGCCTCAGGCGAAGGTGCTGAGCTTCGTGCGCCTCTTGCGATCACTGTGATTTTTGGTCTGCTAGTTGCGACCTTATTAACCCTGATTGTGATCCCTGTGCTATATAGTCTTTTTGACCGTAAAAATGACATCACTGTAGCTGAGCGCGAGCCAATGCCAACACCTGAGGTTAGTTATGAATCATAATAACGAACAGGTCAGCTATACCAAAACCGGGACTACAGCACCTAATTTATGGTTAACAGCGTTAGCATTAAAGCGCCCTGTAACAACTGTTATGATCATGCTGTCGTTATTTTTAACAGGGCTAGTCGCCAGTCGACTTTTACCTCAAGAGAGCTGGCCTAAGGTTAATGCACCTTTTGTGCTAGTGAATGTGCCCTATGGCGGCTCGACTCCTGCTGAAGTCGAACGGTTAATCACTCGGCCCGTTGAAGAAGCCTTAGCGACGATGGGGGGGATTACTAAAATGCGCTCACGAAGCCGGGCAGGCTCTGCTTCTATTGAGTTGCAAATGGCTCTAAATGCCGATCTCGATGATAAAGTACTAGAGGCAAGAGAGAAGGTCGACATGATCGCTCACCTCTTGCCTGAAGATGTTCAGCGGGTCAATGTTCAAAAGTTTTCGACTGGCGATATGCCGATTCTTACTTTGGTGCTCTCGGGTGAAACCGACCTAAGCACGGCGTATGACTTTCTAAACCGTGAGTTGATCCGAAAAATTGAGCGAATTCATGGTGTCGCTAAAACTGAACTTCGTGGGGTTAACAGTCCACAAATCGAAATTAAGCTTGATAGCACCCGCTTAGCGATGAATCGGGTCGACCAAGCTCAATTACTCGCGGATTTAAGAGCAAGTAACTTCTCGGTGCGCTCCCCGGTGGTGATGAATGGTCACCGTACTTTTAGAGTCTCACCACAAGGTGAGTATAAAAGCTTAGCTGATATTGGTAACTACCAAGTGAAACCTGGTGTCAGATTAAAAGATGTTGCTGTTGTTGGCCTTAAGCAGCAAGTGAGGCGTAGTGAAATCCGAACCGACCGTAAAAAGAGCGTTGGTTTAGAGGTTTTCAAAGAAAGTGACGCCAATGTTATCGAGGTATCAGAAACGGTCGTTAGTTTAATTGAACGATTGAAAGTTTCAGAAGACTTTAAACATATCAATATATCCGTTAAAAACAACAGTGGTAACCAGATCCAAGAGTCTCTCACTGAGTTATTACTCGCCGGCCTTGTCGGTATCGTATTATCATTTTTTGTTTTGTTATTATTTTTTAGAAACCATCGAGTGACACTCGTTGTTGTTATTTCGGTGCCAATCTCATTAAGTTTCGCATTAGCAGGGATGTATTTTTTAGGGTACAGCATTAATAATTTAACCTTAGCGGGTCTATTTATTGCCGTTGGATTATTAATTGATAACTCAGTGGTGATTTGTGAAAGTATTATTCAGCAGCAGGGCAAGCTGGTTAGTCAATATCAAAAAATAATGCAAGGCGTTAATAATGTTAGTATCGCGGTTCTTAGCGGCACTTTGACTACTGTTATCATCTTTTTACCGATGTTAATGGGTGAGAAAACATTTTTGACTATCTTGATTGAGAATATTGCCGTTGCGATTTGTTTGCCACTACTTGCCTCTCTTGTGGTTGCAAAGACGATTATTCCATTGATGTTAAGCAGAATTGAGAATAAGCAGTTAGCGCAATTAACCACAGAAGGGCCAATCAATCAATGGTATCGCCCGAAGCTAGAAAAAGTACTCGTTAGCCCTAAGTTAGCTGCACTTATTATTGTTGTTTTATGTGGGCTGGGGTTAGTGGCCAAGTCAGTTGTGGACTCCAATAAAGAGTTCTCTAAAGCGGAACGTAATCTGTGGGTGATATATAACATTCAAGGCGGTCATAAATTTCAAGATGTTGCGAGCTATGTGGATGAAATGGAAGACTATCTATATAAAAATAAAGATAAGTTTTATATCAATAGTGTCGACAGTCGAATTTATTCTGGTTATGCATCATCGCAACTGAAGTTAAAATCAGATATTCCAATCTCAGAAAAAGAACTTAAAGAGATTATTCGCCAAGGCTTCCCTGTTACGGCGATAGCGCGGCCATCATTTAATTGGTCTGAGCAAAAAAATGACATCATGGAGGTATCAATTACCGGAGCGTCAACTCAACGTTTGTTAAGATTGGGTGATGAGATTATTCCTAAGTTAAAAGCCATCGACGGGTTTGCGGAAGTCGGCTTTGACGATAGTGCTGAACGTCAAGAGTTAATGTTACGCATTAATTCTGAACAAGTCTCTCGGCTATCTTTGACAACACAAGATGTAGCTAGTCGCATATCGACAGCGTTGCGTGGGGTAAATTTACGTTCCTTACGTAACAAAGGCGAGGGCGAAACGGCCATCAGGTTGGTCTTTTATCCGCAAGAAGCTATACCATTAGAGGTGATTAAACAGTTACCGATTATCGAAAGCCAAGGGCGTTTAGTTACTCTGCAGCAGCTAGTGACTTTTGATAGTGTTAATGTGATGCAAACGATTAATCGTGAGCAGCGAGAAACGTTATTAAATATTATGATTAATCTCGAAGATATTTCTCGCAAAGACGCCATGACGGAGATTAAAAAAGTAATGGATGCTTATCAATTCCCTTCTGGCTACCAGTGGCGAACTGGTCAGGACTATCAAGCTGAAATGGAGTCAATGCAGGAAATGATGTTAAACATGATACTGGCGTTCGCGCTAATTTTCATCGTCATGGCCGCATTGTTTGAATCCTTACTAATGCCAATCGCAATATTATCCTCGATATTGTTAGCGTTTATTGGGGTCTATTTTACCTTTGCTATCACTGGAATGGCGATTGATGATAAGGCACAACTCGGAATGCTCATTCTGATGGGGATTGTGGTTAATAATGGCATTGTATTGATCGATCAGATTAACAAGTTGAAATGCAGCTCACAAAACTTAATTGAGCCAATTCTTACTGCTTGTACCAGCCGTGTTCGTCCAATCCTAATGACTGTTGCTACAACCATTATTGGCTTAATTCCGGTGGCGATTGCCTCAAGCGATAATGAAGCGTACCCAATGGCTATAGCCATCATTGGCGGGTTAATTTTTTCAACGTTCACCAGCTTATTTATCGTACCGCTATGCTACTTGATGTTAGTCAAGTTAGGGGAGCGCTCAGCGAGGCGTTTCGCTATCGCCAAGCGATTTGCTGATAAGCATATTAACGTCGGTTAGCGGTGATTACAGAGAGCGAGTTTGTGTGAAAAACTCGCTTTCTGATTAACTTTAGTTGTAACCACGAATGAAGTCCTCTGTATTTACTTCTTGTTCTGGCAAGACATCAGATTGCTTCTCGTTAACGGTGGTGTGACTATATTGACTCAAGCCTGACTTTTTACTGTGTGCCAGCTGAAATGATAAGTGGTTGGTACAGTCATTTTTTAGCGGTGTTTTAAATGGTTTGATGATTTTAGCCATGTTAGTTCTCCCACGGTGTTAAGAAAGTTGATGTACTAGATTAAATTGCTTTATTAACAGTAATGAGGCAGTTTCTATACCGTTTTGTGACAGCGCTGCTGTATTTTTTATCTTGTTGATATTTCAATTTTTATATCTTTTCAATGGCAAGCTCGATATTGCTTCAGTTATCATGGGATTTCCATCTAACTATTTTGGTTCAGTCCCTGCACCAAAATTGATCATTTATCGTAGGAAAGCTATGTTGAAGTGGCCAGTTGTTGTTAAATACCAAAGAGATGTTGAGTTGTTTTTATTAGATAATCAAACTCAGTGGAATGAACATCATCTTATCGAAGCCCAACCCCCTGAGCTTATCATCGATAGTTGTGGCGATTGTTTCCAATGGCACAACAATTCCTGGCGTATAAGCGATGATAAGATTCGCCTTGAGCATTTGGTGAGCCTTATTCGTTATTATGCACAAATAGAAGGGCATTGCTGTACTGCTAAATTGGGTGCAAAAGACTATCAACAAGCATTTGAGATCATCGCGTATTTGAATCAACAGTAGAGTACGCAATGCTTAGTTTGCCTAGTTTTTATTTTAAATGGCTGATTTCTGTCCAAGTGATTATTTTTTTGAATTAAGGGCTTTACAACTTTTATCAAACTCTCTAATATGCGTTTCACCAGCTGCGGAGAGATGGCAGAGTGGTCGAATGCACCGGTCTTGAAAACCGGCATGGGTTAATAGCCCATCTAGGGTTCAAATCCCTATCTCTCCGCCACTAATTAAGAAAAGCCCGCCAACATGAAAATGTTAGCGGGCTTTTTGCTTGCAAGTTAAAAAAATGCGTTAATAGCGCAGTTAGGGAGATTCAAATTTCTATCTCTCTGCCACTTATTTAGAAAAGCCCGTTAACATGAAAATGTTAGTGGGCTTTTTGCTTTTAGACGTACATACCTTAAATATATCTGTCATTACGGTAGTCTTGTGAGCTGGAATCTTTTGAAGAGTACTGCAAACTTATTTGCTCTATTCGGGGGATTCAAATCCCTAACGTTCCATCACCCGTAATAACGTCCCCTGTCATCCCGCAAGTGTTTTATGCGGGATCTCTTATAGCCTTTCTAAACCTCAAGTGAGCCAATCATTAAAGCCCCAACGGTATGTTAACCACAAATCGCTCAAGTCCATCCATGGAACGCTCGCAAACCGCACCCATTCGGTTTAACGTTTGCTAATAACACCCGCCCGTCATCCCGCAAGTGTTTTATGCGGGATCTCTTATCGCCTTGCTAAACCTCAAGTGAGCCAATCATCAAAGCCCCAACGGCATGTTAACCGCAAATCGCTCAAGTCCATCCATGGAACGCTCGCAAACCGCACCCCTGCGCTTTAACGTTTGCTAATAACACATGCCCGTCATCCAGCAAGTGTTTTATGCGGGATCTCATATCACGTTTCTAAACCTCAAGTGAGGCAATTATCAAAGCCCCAACGGTATGTTAACCACAAATCGCTCAAGTCCATCCATGGAACGCTCGCAAACCGCATCCCTGCGGTTTAACGTTTGCTAATAACACCTGCCCGTCATCCCGCAAGTGTTTTATCCGGGATCTCATATCGCCTTTCTAAACCTCAAGTGAGCCAATCACCAAAGCCCCAACGGTATGTTAACCACAAATCGCTCAAGTCAATCCATGGAACGCTCGCAAACCGCATCCCTGCGGTTTAACGTTTGCTAATAACACCCGCCCGTCATCCCGCAAGTGTTTTATGCGGGATCTCATATCGCCTTTCTAAGCCTCAAGTGAGCCAATCATCAAAGACCCAACGGCATGTTAACCGCAAATCGCTCAAGTCCATCCATGGAACGCTCGCAAACCGCATCCCTGCGGTTTAACGTTTGCTAATAACATACCATTGTGACTTTTTGTTAAGTCTCATGTCGCTCACTAGGCTTGATGCAAAGTATCCTCTGACCCAACAATAAAAGTACTCGTCGTCCTTCAATGACAGTATCCATCCCTCACAATAACTGCGCTCGTCACCCTGCAATGACACCCCCCGTCATCCCGCAAGTCTTTTATGCGGGATCTCTCTACGCCTTTATAACGTACTTTTAGGCTCTATTTTTACAGTCTAAGCAATTTCTCTGCGGTGTAAAAAGATAGAATAGAAAAACTTGGATGTTTTAATTGATTGATTAGTTAGTCTTTTTATTCTAGATTAGCTTCTTTAATAAACTACTTTTAGTCGGGTTTGGTAATCAATCTGACTAAAATACTTATGTAGACTCCCTCTGTGTCAACACTAAAATACATGATTAATTGCGAACTTATGTACGAGTTCTATGCGTAGCTAACGCGACTCATTG
>NZ_JAUYVJ010000051.1:0-10119 GCF_030689115.1 Psychrobium sp. 1_MG-2023
AGTGTGGGGTTTCCCCATGTGAGAGTAGGACATTGCTAGACACCTATTTAGAGAAAGCCGCTGCAGAAATGTAGCGGTTTTTTTGTTTTCTGATGTTTAGTTATTTACGCGTGACGATAAGCCTACATCATTGTGTAGTGAAAAGATGTTGCGCCGAGGCAACGATCATCGCTCGCGGATCAACATAGGCACAGCTTGTTTCCTTGAATCTAGTTCAAGGGACTGCACAGTGCAATACAGTTAAGGTGTACGTTGTTATTAACGTGGCCGCGTGGGGGTTCCCCAACTTAGTCGTCTCTTGTTTCCTCGAACGCTGTCCGAGGGAAAGCGAGCCGAGGGAGTAGGGCATTCCCAATCACCTATCGAGAGAAAGCCGCTGCAGAATGTAGCGGCTTTTTTGCGTTTAAATCCATAGTGTCATCCCAGCAGGTTTTTAGCTGGGATCTGTTAATGACTGCGTTGGACGATGTTAGGGCTGCAACTCATTAAAGTAGTGCTTAAGTTGGTCACGTAATTAATTTAAGAGGTATAGCGCCATGTAATGTAAGCTCAACGTATCAAAATAGAAATGTTTTAAGAGTGCCTAGCTTACTGCTGGTATGGTTTTGAAGCTTGCATACGCCCTGAATATAGCTATCAGGGCAGTAGGAGTGGTTTTTAATTTATTGGTTGGCCTGATCTTCGTCGGGGCTTGGGAAACTCCAACCGCCCATTGTTTGCCACTTATTGACAATATGACAAAATAACTCAGCGGTACGTTCTGTATCGTAAAGTGCTGAGTGTGCCTCATTACCGTCAAAGTCGATCCCTGCTTCTTTACATGCCTTAGCTAAAACGGTTTGCCCTAAAGCAAGCCCCGATAATGTTGTGGTATCGAATGTTACAAATGGGTGAAATGGATCTCGTTTCAACCCGCTACGGGCCGTTGCAGCTTTAAAGAAACTTTGATCAAATGCAGCATTATGGGCAACTAAGATAGCTCGATGGCAGCCTGCTGCTTTCATTGATTTTCTAACATTTTTAAACAAATCATGTAAAGCGTCGCGCTCACTAACTGCACCTCTAAGCGGGTTGTATGGATCAATACCTGTAAAATCCAATGATGCCTGTTCTAGGTTTGCGCCCTCAAACGGTTCAATATGGTAGTGGTGAGTTTCTTTGATAGTTAGTATCCCTTGGTCATCCATGGATAAAACGCTGGCAGCCAGTTCAAGGACTGCGTCTGTTTGTGCATTAAAGCCAGCAGTTTCAATATCAATGACGACAGGGTAGTAGCCACGAAAACGCTGGCTAAATAAAGGAGCTTGATTAGATGACATGTATAAACTATCTAGTAGTGGTAAAGGTATATTATCTAAGATTCTTTAACTGACTACTAGTAGCAATTTTATCTCTTCATGGTTATTCTGGCAGTTGTAGTGGTTAATTTCTAAAAAATGTAAAGTTCACTAAAGTATCGAGGTTTTTTGCCGATACTCTTTGTATGAAATCGTTTATTTGTTGGATCTTATTATGGTAGGAATACGAAAAGTAGCTATTGTCGTCTCTGCTCTATTAACGACCTCGTTTAGTAGTCAGGCAATGATGAAGAATTATTCGGCATCAATTGAACAATCAAGCTGGTCTCTCACTAAGAGTACGCCAACGGCCTGTATACTAGAGCATAATATCCCAAGATACGGTCTGGCTAACTTTTCGAGTGTTGCCAACAAAAATATAAACTTAGATTTTGAACTTGCTATGCGTTTAAAGCCAGCACAGCGAACTGAAGTAGAGCTTCGCTCTATTGCCCCAAGCTGGCGTGGTTCTATGCCATCGAGGCATATTACCGACATTGCTTACTTCAAGCAGTTTAATGGTGAGCTTGAAGATGACAAAGCTTGGATGATGCTCGGGGAGCTCGAAAAAGGAATGCACCCAACGTTCTTTTATCAAGATTGGTATAACCAACGAGATACCGTTGCTGTTGCTGTCTCAGCGGTTAATTTTGCGCCTCAGCATGAGTTGTTTATGGATTGTGTCGCAAACTTGTTACCTTATAGCTTTGAAGACATTTCATTCACTACCTTAAATTATAAGAAGAATAGTCAGGAACTTGATCGCCGTTCGCAGAATAAGCTTAAAATGATCCAGGACTTTTTGAAGCATGAACCAGAAATGGAATTGGTGGTCATTGATTCGTATACTGATAGTTATGGTGGCCGGTATAATAACGAAATGCTGTCACAAAAACGTGCCGAGCAAATGAAGAAAGTACTTGAAGAAGTTGGTATCGCAGGTAATAAAATCACGGTCAATGGGTATGGCGAAAAGCGCCATATTGCGTCAAACCAAAAGATTCAAGGACGTGATGCCAACAGGCGTGTTGTGATCACAATGAATCGCGGTTATTAGCTGGCTTTAATGAACGGACGAAGGCCGCTATAGCTTGATGTCGCAGCGGTTTTTTATTTAAGTACTCATCCTTACCCAGTATTTATTTTCTATCAATCTAACCAAATCGTGCGCGATAGGCCCTCTATAAAAAAGGAAAACTAGCGTCTTTGAGGCTCTAGAGTGATGACTTGCCACGTGATGCGTGCTATTGAATAGTACCTGTGCTTATATATCCATTTCACTATTTTCTTTTGCTCAAGATATTTCAATTATGCCTCTGTGCAGTTTCCTCATCTTGCAGGAATTACACTCAACAGAAGCTTGCGGTAGATACCAACCATCATCTCTTTGGCACAGCTGTAATCATTTTTTCGATCTATTACCGATTAAAGATGGCAGTTTTGGTGCGAATTGCACGGCGGTCGCTATGTTTAAATATAGCCTTTGTTGTGTAGCCAAAGTACAACGATAGTCAATCGATTCCTGCTACCATGTTGTTGAGCGCAACATTACACTAGAGCCCTATGAATAGCTTGTCATCTAGTTTTATCTTGAGTTTGTGATGGAGCGTTATTGAATCGCAGGATAAACATAGTTTTCAATTATGCTAAAAACTGATGCAGTAGGGCATTATGTTTAACTTAAATTGTTTTTATTTATGAAGCTAAATATATGACCTAGGGTTTTTCTCTGCAATAATTTGCGGTCTACGCCGTCTCTGTCTTTACAAATAGGAACACCATTTGCTTTTATCTCCGAATCGCATTGATCAATGTAAATAAAATGACCAGCCCCGTGTTTTATGCCGGCCAAGTTAGCATTCTTTATATGGCTAGCATAGTATGTGGCGTGTTCGCTAAATGGCAAAAAGTCGTTATTGACTGAGCCAATCACTAGTGTAGGCACGTTGATACTTTGCAAGCTTTGCTTGCTTGTTGCATGACCTAAAGCGGGATCTAATGCAATCGCCGCAACAATTCTCTCATCTTGCATTTGATCTTGTAGGTGGCCAATTTTATTTATCATTTCTTTGCTTATTGGTTGGTGTTGCTTTTTAGAACTGTAGAGGCAGCCCTTATCTTTGAGCGCTTTTTTTGAAGAACAATACGCTTGGGATTTTGTTGCGTCTAACTTGGCGCCAACGGTTGCTAGCGCAGTGAAACCGCCAGAAGAGTGACCTATCATCAATAATTTGTTGGTAACCAGAGGAATATTAAACAGCTGATGCTTTGTTAAACTATCGATGGCAAAGCTAATGTCTTGAGGTCGGTGCCAAAAACGCATTACTGTGCTTGGGTCGATTGTTTCTTGTCCATAGACCCAAGACTCTCCATAGTGAGCGACTCCAGCGACCAGCCATCCTTGAGAAGCTAATGAATAGCCTAACCAATTCATTGAGCGCGGAGAGCCGAATGCTCCATGTGAAATAATTGCGATACGTTGAGGATTTTGGCTGTTCGATAGACAGAGCTTAGCGTTACATGTTTCTACATCGCTTTGGTACCAGAACTTTATCTTAGTTGGGCGATTGGCTTGTTGATTAAAAAAATCAACTTCCGTTGTCATTAATGTCGTGGTGCTGTTCGCTAACGTTAGCTGGCTTGTTAAGACTCCTACTATGGTCAGAACAGCCCAGCACAGTTTTATTATTTTATCAGTCATGGCTTTATCTCTTTGTTCTAAAAATGATATTTGTTAACTATACCGGTTTGTACAAAATTCATCTGTGCAGAAAGTGCGGTTTAATTAATCAGGAATGCGCTAAGGGTTTTCTTCAACAGCAAAATATAATTCAGTCATCATTAGCTCGGGCTTAGTTTCTAAAGGGTTATTCAAATATAACTGAATAATTTGCTGATCTTTCAGCTTAATATTGTGAGGCAAAACCCATTGTGCATAGACTTGAGAAATCGTTTGCCACATAGTGCTATGTGGGCCAATATGCGTAAAACAGGCCCACTGCCCAGCCTGCCAATGGAACACTTCTAGCTCTGAATGAGCATCAGATAACCCTGCAGTAAAACCAGCAAAAAAACGGCTTTCTTGTTGCTCTCCTGCCCAAGGGTTGTCAATAGACACGCCAATAGGTTGCAATTGTGAATAACTGAGTGGTGCCGATAGCTCGGCTAAACGGCCGTATAATTGACCGGCAACAACTGAAAAAGATTGCTTACTAAACCCTTTACCATATAGTCCGTATATTTTTCTGGATGGCAGTGTTTTCCATACTGGTTTAAGTACCTGTTCAGTGATTAGCTTTTTAGGAGGTAAGCTACCCGCACGCTCATTTCTTGGCAGCTTGCCACGAATAATGTCGCTTGGCGTTACTGAGAAATTCTTTTTAAATGCGCGGGTAAAAGAAGAAGCTGATTCATAACCAACGGACAATGCAACATGTAAAATGTTTTCGTTGCCTTCTTTAATTAAATAAAACGCTTTTTCTAGTTTTTGTCGCTGTATAAATTCGCCTAGTTGAAAACCTGTCGCGGCAAAAAATATGCGATTGAAGTGAAACTTTGAAAAGCCAGTATGTGCTGCTAGCGCTTCTAAAGTAATTGTTTGGTCACTGTGATCATAAATATACTGTCCAACTAAGCTAATAATTTGTGAGTTATTGTTGAGATGGTTGGTCATTTGTTTTTACGCCTTTAACTAAACTTGGTTAATTAATTCAGCAGTTTAACGCATGAAATTAATCAATGGCAATGTTTCAAATGAGTGCTGTTTTTTATTGTTAACTGTCACAGGTACATCCTCTATCAACTTACTTTATTTTTCCTGTTCATTGTTCTAACTATTCACTGCTATAAATACCGTACTTTGGTTTGTGTGCTGGACACATGTCATGAGCAGCAAGCATAAGCCAGTAATTGCTATCAGCCATACCCCTTTTGCATAACCTTTATCATGTGCAGTCGACCTGCTCACCGTGATGGACTTTAACCTCGTGTTAATGATTTTAATCGATGAGCTATTGTGATTGGCGACCGAGTTAGCTTATCTGCTTTAGCTTGTCAGCGGAAAATTAAAAAATAAGGTTCAGGGGTTATCAAAAAGGAGGTTGCCATCATTGTACGCGATATTTAGGAAGACTTTACTACAGTAATTATCGATACCAGTTGGGGTAAGGTAGGCGAGAAAGCATTAGATGATGTTATTGCGCGGCTTACTTAAGTAAAGCGAATACAATAATTTTTTCCTACTGTGGGAAATTGGTTTCATGTTAATAATCGTTGTCAAAAGTAAGCACAATTATGACAAACTAACACCTCACTTAATAATGTTTAATGCAACCGTTAAAAGGTTCATTCAACGGCCGGTATTTAAGCTTATAAACTGGGAGTAGAGGTGCCAATCTGATTACTAAAGATTATTTATAGGCTTGTTTGTTGCTATTGTGCTATGACACTTAATTAACTCGCGTCATAGCGGGGCCTCTAGCTTACTATTACCCAGTTAACCCTTTACCAGCGTGCTTGTTTTCAATCAATTCAATTTTATAACCATCAGGGTCTTCGACAAAGGCAATGACAGTGGTGCCGCCTTTTACCGGACCTGGCTCTCGACAAATCACAGCGCCTGCAGCTTTTAATGACTCACAGGTAGTGTAGATATCGTCACAACCAATCGCGAGGTGACCAAATGCAGTGCCTTGATCATAGCTGTCAGTATCCCAGTTATAGGTTAATTCTAATACAGTACCTTCGCTTTCATCTTGGTAGCCCAGAAAGGCTAGGGTGTAGCGATATTCGGTATTTTCAGATTGACGTAATAGCTTCATGTTCAGTGCTTCGGTATAAAAGCTAATTGAGCGCTCTAGATTACCGACTCGTAACATGGTGTGTAGAAATCGCATAGTGTCTCCGGTTAAATTTCTGTTTTTTCTTTATATTCACATAAGTGCTCGATAATACATGAGCCACAACGAGGTTTTCTTGCGACGCAGGTATAGCGCCCAAGTAGAATCAACCAATGATGAACATCCACTTTGAATTCTTTTGGTATAACTTTTAGTAACTTTTCTTCGACCTGATCGACATTTTTTCCCATAGCCAATTTGGTACGGTTTGATACACGGAAAATGTGTGTGTCAACGGCAATTGTCGGCCAGCCAAATGCCGTATTGAGTACCACATTTGCTGTTTTACGCCCAACGCCCGGTAGGGCTTCTAATGCTTCACGGTTCTGCGGTACTTCACTATCATGCAGATCAACTAGCATCTGACAAGCTTTAACCACATTAACCGCTTTTGAGTTATACAGTCCGATAGTTTTTATATAAGTCTTTAGCCCCTCAACGCCTAAATCAACAATCGCTTGCGGTGTATTAGCAACTGGGAATAGTTTACGTGTCGCTTTGTTAACACTTACGTCAGTTGCTTGTGCAGATAGTGTTACTGCCACCAATAACTCAAATGGTGAGCTATATTCTAACTCTGTCTCGGGGTGTGGGTTATCGTCCCTTAGGATCTCTAAAATTTGTTGACGCTTCACTTTGTTCATAGTGACTAACTGACCTTATTAATTCGAACGCGTTGTGGTTTATCTGCTTCTATTTGTGGTTCAACAAGTGACTCCATTCGACTATTGAGACTGTTCTTTGCCGCTAAGATAAAGCCTAAGGCTACAAATGCACCAGGAGGTAGCATGATAAACAGGAACGAATGATCCAGTTGCATCACTTCAACTCGTAATGAGCTGGCCCATTCACCTAAAAGAAGTTCTGCCCCATCGAATAAGGTGCCTTGACCTAGTACTTCCCTAATAGCTCCTAAAATGATTAAGACGAGACTAAAACCAATACCCATGATAAAACCGTCGTAGACAGAGGGTAGAAGAGTATTCTTAGAAGCGTAAGCTTCTGCTCGCCCGATAATGATACAATTGGTGACGATCAATGGTAAGAAGATGCCTAGGGATTGATAGAGACCATAAGCATAAGCATTAAACAGCAATTGAACGCAGGTAACAAAGCCAGCAATAATCATCACGAAAATCGGTATTCGTATCTCTTTTGGGATCCATGTTCTGATCAACGATACTGTCGCATTGGAGCCAATCATTACCGCAATTGTAGCTAAGCTCATGCCAATGGCATTAGTCACTGTTGAAGTCACGGCTAATAATGGACATAAGCCTAGCAATTGCACTAGTCCGGGGTTATTCTTCCACAAGCCTTGCCAGGTTAATTCAGCGTATTGATTCATTTTGACTCTCCACAACGAGCAGTACTCATAAATAATGTCTCTTTATTACGTTTGAAATAAACCAACGTGTTTTTAACTGCTTGAACGACAGCTCTTGGGGTAATGGTTGCACCTGTAAATTGGTCAAATTGACCGCCGTCTTTTTTAACTTGCCACTGCTCATCATCATGTTTGGTTATAAATTTACTGTTGAAGGTAGTAATCCACGGTGCTTTTTTAATTTCTATTTTATCGCCTAAGCCCGGAGTTTCTTGGTGACTCAAAGTACGAACGCCAGTCACAACACCTTGATAATTTATACCAACCACAAGGTCGATGTTACCGTTATAACCATTTGGTGCGATGGTTTCGATAGCTATCGCAACGGGTTGCTCGTTATGTAAAGCCACAAAAGCACGTTGTTCTTCTTTACTGCCAAGAAATTGTTCAGAGAGTACAGGAACACAGTGTTTGTATAAGGCGTTATTATAGCTTGTCGAGTCAATAACTTGGTCGAGAATCTTTAACAGTTGTTTTTGCTCTTGCTCAGCAATCTTCTCTTTTGTCCCTTGATGTGTGATAGCAACTATCATAGTCACGCATAGGGCAAAACCCGCTAGGATAAGTCCATTTTTGGTAATAACATTATTCATCATTAACCTCCTTACGATGGTTTGCAGAACCATAACTAACAGGTTTGGTATAGTAATCGATTACAGGGACTGTCATATTCGCGAGCAATACGGCAAATGCAATTGCATCTGGAAAACCACCAAAATTACGAATGATATAAATTAATACACCGATTAAAGCGCCAAAAATTAAGCGGCCTTTATTACTCGTTGCTGCGGTGACTGGGTCGGTTGCTATAAAGAATGCACCTAACATAGTCGCGCCACTTAACAGGTGAAACACCGGGGTGCCATGGCTATCTGGTGCGAGCAAGTAACCGATAAGTGTACATAAAAATAATGATGAGAGCATCGCAACAGGAATATGCCAGCGGATCATTTTAAGCTTTAGTAAAATCAATCCACCCAGCAAAAATGCGAGGTTTACCCACTCCCAGCCTAAGCCCGCCATTGTGCTATAAGCTGGTTTATTGGTTGCTTCGCTACTGGTTAGTCCTTGAGTTAAATCAGTTTTTAAACTATCAAGGGGGGTCGCCATGGTAATGCCGTCGACCGTTAACCGTAAGTCATTAACACTCACACCGCTGGTCGTGTACCCAGAGAAGACCGCGCTTAACTCATCGATAAAAGATAGTGAATGCTGTGCCACTTCAAAAGGAACCTGCCAAGTGGTCATTTGTAGTGGAAATGAAATTAGTAATAATACGTAACCTATCATTGCTGGGTTAAATAGATTAAACCCTAAGCCACCATAGAGTTGTTTTGCAACAATGATTGCAAATGAAACACCTAAGGCCCCTATCCACCACGGTGCGAGGGGAGGGATTGAAATACCCAAAAGTAAGCCAGTTAATAATGCACTGTTATCTTTTAGAGTCAGGCTAATTGGCTTCTTTCGAACTTTTAAAATCAGCGCTTCAGTGATAACAGCCGTTAACATGCATATAACTAGCTGGATAAGAACGCCAAAGCCAAAAAAGTACATTAATGCGATGATGCCGGGGAGCGTTGCGAGAGCAACATTACGCATCATTTTGGCGGTATTCGCTTGCCCGACTTTATGAGGAGATGGAGTAACTGATAAAAACATATTTTAATACCTAAGAATTTTGATTATCATCGTTTGAGTGTCGGCCTTGTTTCCGTGCCAGTGCTTTTGCCTTAGCTTTAGCAACTGCTGCAGCTACTCGCGCTTTTTTTGCGTCTTCTGGACTAATGCCTTCATTACTTAGTTCCTTGGTAGGTACTATCCCAGAATTCTCTGTTGGCTCAACCATGTCTTCTGATGGCGTAGCCTTGGGACTATAATCATCTGTTTTTACTTTCTTGGCCTGAGCCTTGGCTTTTGCTTTGGCTACAGCAGCGGCAATGCGTGCTTTTTTGTCGTCGGCAGCGCTATTCACTGACGGCTCTGCCTCTTCTAATGCCTCAGGAGATTCATCCGGCTGTGCTTTTTTAGCCTGAGCTTTGGCTTTTGCTTTGGCAACAGCAGCGGCAATGCGTGCTTTTTTGTCATCGGCAGCGCTATCTACTGACGGCTCTGCCTCTTCAAATGCCTCAGGAGGTTCATCCGGCTGTGCTTTTTTAGCTTGAGCTTTGGCTTTTGCTTTGGCAACAGCAGCGGCAATGCGTGCTTTTTTGTCGTCGGCAGCGCTATTCACTGACGGCTCTGCCTCTTCTAATGCCTCAGGAGATTCATCCGGCTGTGCTTTTTTAGCCTGAGCTTTGGCTTTTGCTTTGGCAACAGCAGCGGCAATGCGTGCTTTTTTGTCGTCGGCAGCGCTATTCACTGACGGTTCTGCCTCTTCTAATGCCTCAGGAGATTCATCCGGCTGTGCTTTTTTAGCCTGAGTTTTGGCTTTTGCTTTGGCAACAGCAGCGGCAATGCGTGCTTTTTTGTCGTCGGCAGCGCTATTCACTGACGG
>NZ_JAUYVJ010000052.1:0-9430 GCF_030689115.1 Psychrobium sp. 1_MG-2023
AACACCAAAACAAAGATCCTGAATTAAACACTTTCAGGATGACAGGCTGTGTGTTCCTGAATTAAACATTTTCAGGATGACAGGCTGTGTGTTCTTGAATTAAACATTTTCAGAACGACAGGCTGTGAGGTCCGAATAAACATGCCAGTATGCAGGTTGTGACAACCCCCACTCCGTCGTTCCGGCAGGCTTTTAGCCGGAATCTCGCTTTACACAAAAAAGCCCCGCATCATCACAATGCAGGGCTTCGATTTTTTACTCAATAAAAACGAAATTAACGCTTAAATTCAGACGTTTTACTCCATTGCGGCCATGCACCATCATTTGATAGCTTATAACCCACTTCGAAGAATAATTGCATGTCTTCAACGGCACCGGTTAAGTCCCACTCCGTGCTGTATTCATCACATAAACCGTGATAACAGCTTTTTAAGATAGGGTCTAACTTAGCGCGTAATGCGGCCGTCGCTTCATCAGCAGCTTGTGCGCCGCCTTTAGCATAAAGCGCAGGAATACCGATGTTCGCGAAAGCGAAGTGATCTGAGCGGTAGTAGATGCCTGCTGCTGGAGATGGGTCACCAGAAATCACGCGATCTTGCTTCTTCGCTGCAACCGTTAAGTAATCGTCAAGCTGTGATTGACCTAAGCCGTAAACAGCAACATCTTTACTCTTACCATTAACGTTTAATGCATCCATGTTGATGTTAGCAACGGTTTTCGCTGCTGGGATCACAGGGTTAGCCGCATAGAACTTAGAACCTAATAGGCCTTGTTCTTCAGCTGTCACCGCTAAGAAAGTAATTGAACGCTTTGGCTTTTGAGGCAATTTAGAAAACGCTTCAGCTACTTCGATTAATGCGCCTGTACCAGTTGCGTTATCACGTGCACCGTTATAAACCTGATCGCCTTGTTTAGTAATATCAGTGCCTAGGTGGTCCCAATGCGCCGTATAGATGATGTGCTCATCAGGATTTTCCGTACCCGGTAAGGTCGCAATAAAGTTATTTGAAACTGAGTGCTTAATGGTGTTTTTAACCGTCACAGAAGCCGTTAAGTCGCCCATATCAACGTTATAGCTGCCCTTTGCAGCGTTAGCTTTTGCTGTCGCAAAGTCTAAACCCGCTTTAGCAAATAGTTCTGTTGCAACATCAACATTAACCCAGCCTTCAACAGCGACACGATCTTTATTTAAGTCGTCGCGTTGGAAGCCAAACTGAGGGCCAGACCACGAGTTTTTCACCACATCCCAGCCATAAGAGGCTGGCGCTGTTTCATGAACAATGATTGCACCTTCAGCACCCTGACGACTCGCCTCTTCATATTTATACGTCCAGCGACCGTAATACGTCATCGCGTTACCGGTAAATAGCGCAGGATCTTGTGTCGCAAAGCCCGGATCGTTAACTAAAATAACAACCGTTTTACCTTTAACGTCAATACCTTCGTAATCGTTCCAGTTGTATTCAGGCGCATTGACACCGTAACCAACAAACACTAACTCAGACTCTTTTAGCTCACTAAGCTCGGTAATTCGGCTACTGCTCATCACCATATCAGGGCCGTATTGGTAATCTTTACCGCCAATTGACAGTGCCATATCAGTAGATGCTTCTAATGATACCAATGGCACTTCTTGCAAGAAACTGTCGCCATTACCTGGTTTAAAGCCAACCGCTTCAAATTCTTTAGTTAGGTATTCAAGTGTTAATTTTTCACCGAGGCTTGATGGTGCACGACCAGCAAACTCGTCTGACGCTAGTACTTTTACGTGCTCAATCAGCTGTTCTGTATTAATACTGTCATAGCTAGCGGCAATATCTGCAGGGGTATTAGCGACGGCTTTAGCAACCGCCGTAGCATCGGCTTCGGGTGCTTTGTTATCGCCACAGGCTGCCAATACAGCAACTGACAATAACGCTAAAGGTAATTTAATGTTCATCGTTATAATTCTTATAGGTTAGAAATAAGGACTAAAGTATAAAGGGAATTGGCCAAACTCTCAAAACTTAGCGGGATGTATGAAGAAAACAACCATTCAGTCATTAACGGCTTTTTTTAATAAATGAGACACCCGCTGCACCACATAAATACCAAATAACATCGACAACACAGCGCTCAACCCCGCAGGCGACAGCGCAGGAAGGGCCAGTAATAACTGGCTATCATTACCACCACCAGCCAGTGCAGCGCCAACTCCCATTAACACACCAGCAATCAAGTGTTTAATATAGCCCAAGCCATGCCCTTTGTTTACTTTAAATGCTTTTGTTTTTACTGCCGCCAACACCATGCCGACTAATAGCGAGGCAAGTAATAAATAACGTTCATTCTCGGGAAACGGAATATAAAATAACATCGCGCTGCTAAGATCTTTTAATAGCGAGCTCGGTGCCCATTTAACTTGATACAAGAAAACCAAACTCGCCATAAGCCCTATTGTCAGCATACTCAGCCACATTTTTTTATCTTCAGTGTTTAACCGCCAACAAACAACCAACATCAAAAAAGAGAAAGCGATTAACATGCCGTGATGCCAATAATCATCCCAATAAATATGTAATAAGCTATTAGTGGAAGTAGCATCTCTGATAAATAACGTCAGTAATAACCAGCCAATAAACCAACCACCAATGGTGGCAATCATCACCAATTGACCTCGAGCCAGTTTGCTAATCGTTGAGACCCCACACCCTTGATTAAACGCCGCACCACAGCCAAACAGCACACCACCCACAATCACCGACCAATGTACCGAAGTGGCTATCAGCGATGATTCCACTTCATACCACTTCGCCACCAGCATCGCTAGCCACGAGAAACTACCACTAAACAAGATAGCCAACAAAAACAACGGACGCCCTGCAATCGTCTCCTTCACCCCACGCACTAAACATAACCCCGTTGTCTGGGCTAAATAGCCCAGCACCATTAACAACACTAATGAGGTAATCAATAAAGTCATGCATTCCTCCAAACCAATCACTCAAGTATAGAAGTTAATTCAACCATGCGTTACTCCGCCCCCTCAACGCCGCGCCGACACGCCAGCATGTAGTTCCGGCGCGCTTTTAGCCGGAATATCGTTTTACGACTAACTTCCCACGAACCGAATTCCAACTTCCAACACTAGTCACAATCATGCACAATAACCCAACCAACATCAGAAAACCCACCACGAGCCAGCCATGACAAAACCTTTTTCACAAGCATGCGAAAACAACAAGCAACCAATACTTAACGTATTAGCATCTGCATTTGCCAACACCAAACAGGTTTTAGAAGTCGGCTCAGGGACAGGACAACACGCTGTCCATTTCGCCAAGCACCTACCCCACCTCCAATGGCAAACCAGCGAACTCCCTGTCAACCATGGCGGTATTAATCAATGGATAGACGAGCAACCAAGCGCCAACTTAAAGCGCCCTATCGAACTCGATTTAACTAACCCTTGGCCAACAATCCCAAGTGATGGCATTTTCACCGCGAATACTCTCCACATCATTAGCTGGCCATTAGTCATTAACTTTTTCACCCATGCAGGAGCACACTTAAGCAAACAAGGCACGCTCTGCATTTACGGCCCTTTTAATTACAACGGTCAATTCACTAGCCAAAGCAATGCAGATTTCAACTTGTGGTTAAAAGGAAGAGACGCCAACAGCGGCATTAGAGATATTGAAGCAATTAAACAGCTCGCTAAAGAGAATGGTTTAACACTTCAATCAGACAATGAAATGCCAGCGAATAATCGGTTGTTGGCGTTTGTTAAAACTTAGGTCGATAGAAATAAACTCTCTATTCAAATATAATAAAATTCAATGGATTATCACGTAAACACCAAGGAAGAGAATGAGCTCCGTTTATTTACTACTCGCATTTATTTCACCAATGCTACTTATTTTAGCTTTTGTAATGTCAATTCAAAAACTCTCGGAGAGAAAAAAAGCAGCCCCTTTTAATGTTGCAGCAGAACAACGTATTGCAGGACATAGTCTGCTAGTGCAATTAATGGATGTTTCTTTTAATTTATCTGCATATATTATGTTTAGTTCAGTTGCTTTTCTCTATCCATTAGCCGTCTATGGAATAGCAGCGTTAACCAACACTGCTGCACCAAGTCACTGGATGAGTATACTCATTGGCTTTGGTTTCTTGAGTTATTGCATGTTTAAAGTCATAAAAAATTTCAGGCTGCGTAAATATTTAAAGTTAGGACTTGAAGCTGAATGGGCGGTTTCGAATGAATTGAATGAGTTAAAGCAGTCAGGTTATCGCGTTTTTCATGATATTCAATGTGATGGCTTTAATATCGATCATTTAGCCATCGGCCCTCAAGGAGTATTTTGTATTGAAACTAAAGGACGAAGCAAACCTCTGACAAAGTCAAAAAACAAGCAATTTAAAGTTCAAACTAAAGGGAGTACCTTACAATTCCCAACTTGGACCGATAATAATTCTGTAGCTCAGTCATTGCGTCAAGCAAAATGGGCATCGTTATGGTTATCTAATGCGACTGGAGTGACGGTAAATGCCAAACCCTTACTCGTAATTCCGGGCTGGTTTATAGAACACAAAGAAAAGCCAACTATCCCTATTTTTGCACTAAAAAAATTAAGCCAATATATTACTAAATTACCAAGTGACTATTTAACTCACACCACAATAAACCAAATTGCTTATCAAGTTGAACAACGAGTTGTACGTGGGGATAACTACCTATAATAATTTATCACTACATCTAATCGTGAAAGTCGCGTGATCGCTGCCACCACTCGACTAAATACAGTCAGAACTTGATAATACGCTTAACTTCGCTATTATGCTAAATAACACGGCCCCTCTCGATTGACTTATTTCCAGGAAGATTGCTGAGGGGTTTTTTAATATCTATTGATAGCCAATTCTTATTTATACTTAGTTTTTATTTCCTATTCATCACATTTCAAATATTGTCGATTTAAAAAATTAAATCAGTCTATATATCAATCAAGTAGTGTTATTTTCGCGAGCAAAAATGATACTATCAATTTAATCTTATTAAGGATTAAAAGCCATGGATGAAGTTAAAGACAGTACCTTATATTATGATCAAAATGCTACAAGCTTTATAGAAAACACATTATCTGTCGATATGAGTGATTTGTATCAACATTTTTTACCCTTACTTCCTTGCAGGGCTCTTATCCTAGATGCTGGTTGTGGCTCAGGGCGTGATAGCAAATTTTTTATCGATAGCGGTTATAGGGTTACTGCAATAGACGCTTGTCGTGAATTAGCAAAGTCAACTGAAAAGCTGATAAGTCAACCTGTGCAAGTGGCATATTTTCAAAACTTTTCCTCTGATAAAAAGTTTGACGCTATATGGGCCTGTGCCTCTTTATTACACGTTCCTAGTCAAGAACTACCCAATGTTTTTCAACGCTTTTCTAATTTATTAAAGAGCTCAGGGGTTCTTTACTGCTCATTTAAATACGGCACTAACGATATAGTTCGTAACCATCGATTATTTGTAAATGCTAATCAAGAAAGGCTGCAGACTTTTATTCAAGCAACACCACTAACCATTCAAAAGGTATGGCTAACAAATGACCAACGTTCAAGCAGGAATCAAGAGCAGTGGCTTATCGCAATTTTAGTCAAAGGAATATAATGACAACTCAAGCATTACTATACGATGGTTTTAAGCTGACTAGTGGGGGGAAAAATGACCCTCTTTTGCCAAAACTAAAGCGAGCGATCAATAACGCAGATGAAATTGAAATCGCGGTATCTTTTATTCAACCTTCAGGCATTAAACTATTAGAAGCGGCTCTAGAGGATGCATTAGCACGTGGGGCGTCTGTAAAAATCATAACCTCTGACTATCTTTGTATCACTTCCCCTATAGCACTTAAAACCTTGATGGTATTGCAGAGTCACCAAGCAACTGTAAAAATTTTTCAGTGTAAGCCCCATGAAAGCTTTCATATGAAAAGCTATATATTTGTCCGTAACCAAAACGATAAAATAGCAACTGGTTGTGCTTTTATCGGCTCTAATAACATTAGTAAATCAGCACTAACCCACGCAACGGAGTGGTGCTTACGGTATGACTATTCACCTTTTGAACATTTAAATGATGATAAAGAGTTCAGTCACATTCGTAATTGTTTTAAGGCTATAGAACAACACAGCCAATCAATACCTCTAACTCATCAATGGATTGCTGAGTATGAGTTGCGGTTTAATAAGCTAATTACACAACCTAAAACTGTATTAGTTGACGATTCTTTTCATCCTGAGCAGCAAGAGCCGTGCGTACCCAATGAGATTCAACAACAAACTTTAACAGCTCTTAACAAAACCCGCCAGCAAGGCTTCAAGCGTGGCTTGGTGGTATTAGCAACAGGTATGGGAAAAACTTGGCTATCGGCATTTGACGTGATGCAATTTAATGCTAAACGAGTGTTATTTGTCGCTCATAGAGAAGAGATTTTAATACAAGCACAACGCACATTTGCCACGCTAATAACAGATGCCATCACAGGGTTATACAACAGCACTAATGTAGATAGGACAGCTAATTATTTATTCGCATCAATTCAAACCATCGGTAAATCAGTTCACCTAGAAAAATTTTCTCCTTTAGATTTTGATTATATTATCGTAGATGAATTTCATCATGCTAGCGCCTCTACTTACCGAGAACTGTTAGCCTATTTCCAACCTAAATTTTTATTAGGCTTAACAGCAACCCCTGAACGTAGTGATCAGGCTGATATTCTTTCTTTAGTTGATAATAACTTGGTCTTTGAACGAAACTTAGTACATGGTATCGAAGCCAATATTTTAGTCCCCTTTGAATATCATGGTATTTATGACGAGTTTGTTGATTATCAAGAAATTCCTTGGCGGAACGGCCAATTCGACCCCACCAGCTTGAATAACGCTTTCGCAACAATAAAACGAGCTAAACATATTCATCAACATTGGCTAAAGCTAAAGCAATCAAGAACTCTTGCTTTTTGTATTTCAAAACAACATGCAGACTATATGGCTAAGAAGTTTAACTCTTTGGGATATAACGCTGTTGCGGCTTATAGTGGCTCATCAACCCAAAGAAACGACGCACTCACCCAATTAGAGTTAGGGGAGATCGATATTATCTTTTCTGTCGATCTATTTAATGAAGGAACCGACTTACCTGCAATAGATACCATTTTGATGATCCGTCCAACTCAGTCAAAAATATTATTTTTACAGCAATTAGGGCGTGGCCTGCGAACATCAAAACAAACTCAAAAAGAAAAGCTAGTTGTGATTGATTTTATTGGAAATCATCAGTCATTTCTTAATAAGCCATCAGCACTACTAGGTCAAAGCTCATCCACTAAAGGCCTTATATCTAAACTCAATGAACCAGACCTTCCTGATAACTGCCACCTTAATTTCGACCCCGAGCTTATTCAATTCTGGGAGACTTTACATCAACAATTAGGAAACACCGTAAAGGAAGAGTTTCGCTCATTACAACAACAATTAGGACATCGCCCCACAGCAACAGAGTATTTCCAATGTAATTACGATTTTAAAAAAATTCGAAAAAAACACGGCAGTTGGTACGAGTTAGTGCGTAGCGAACTGGCAGAGCAACACCCACATATTGCTATCATTGATAAGTATAGCGACTTTCTTTTTGGTGCAATTGAAGCGACTGCTATGTCCAAATGCTTCAAGCCTATTTTATTAGAAGCCTTTTTAGAGCTTGACGGTTTTATAACACCACCAACAATCGCAGAGTTAGCTGAAAGAAGTTGGTATGTACTCGATAGAAGACCAGATTTAAAAATGGCTGAGTTACCGGAAAAAAAGCTCACGCTAACAGCTACAAGTAAGGGATGGCATCAATATTGGAAAGCTAATCCAATCAACGCTTTTACAAAAGAGAACAAAAATAAATCACCTACTTGGTTTTCGATTAAAGACGAGCTATTTATCCCTACTGTAGATGTAGCAGAGCAAGATAAGGCTATACTTCATGAACTAGTCCAAGAATTGGTTGATTATCGATTGGCGAAATATATCCAAACAAGATTAGCAATTAAAAAGTCTTATAAGAAATCAATGTTAGAATCTAACAATGTGACCTCATTACCATTCTATCCAAAATTAAGCATAGCCTGTGGACACTTCAAAGCAGGCTCAAGTGAGCAAAAAGAAACTATCGAAGTGCCAAGGAGCTATGGCAATATCACATCTAAAACACACTTTGTTGCACCAGCGGTAGGAAACTCGATGAATGGTGGGTCACGCCCTATCTTAGATGGCGACTTATTATTGCTAGAATGGGTCACCCCCATCAGTGCTGGTAGTATCTCTAACTTAACTATGGCAATAGAGCGCCAAGATAGTACAGGAGATAGTGAATATTTACTGCGTGTAATCAGAAAGGGGGCTGATGGTCAGTATGTTTTAAAAGCAAACAATCAAAATTATAGCGATCAATATGCTGATGACACGATGAGAACATTTGCGCGCTTTGTTGACGTGATTACCCCTTGATCTCATCAACCTACCCCACCGCCAGCTGCAAAATAACCGTTTGCCAATAAATCTCAGCGCGGCCTAGCTTATCGACATCTTTTTCGGTAACAAGTACCGTGAACAAGTCTATATCTTTGGCTAGCTGTGCTAATTCATTAGCACAAACTTGATGCATGACGCGTTCGTCATTGCTTGCACCATGACGAAGTGTAATCACTAACTTACCACCAGGTTTAAGCAGGTTAACGAGTTGAACTAAGGCTTGTGCTCGCTCAGCCTCAGGGACATGCATCCAAACGGCGCTGAGTAAGATAAGGTCATAGCGTCGATCCTGTTGTGAGACTACATTAAGGAGAGGTAAAGAGTCTTCTAACCAATCAACACTTAAGCCCAAGGTTTGTTGTTGGCCGATACTTGCTAATAGTTTTGCAGGTTCAACGGCGGTAACGTGCAAGCCATTATTTTTACCTTGCTTTGCAAGGTAAGCACTGTCACGCCCCGCGCCTGCCCCAATGTCTAACACATTAATATTGCGCTTTTCTAACAAGGGATCTAACACATGCAACCAAGCGTGATGCACCTCTTCAAATGATTTTGATAGGTATTGCGCAGCCAGTATATCGGCATGTCGGTTATAGAATGTATGTGGCACGAGTTCCATTCGCTCTATTGGTTGATGATAGGCGATAAATTACCATATTTAAAACGTCGGTAAACTGCCATTTAGTGTGATTTTTTAGCGCTCTCTAATAGTGATGGCTGTTTAGTGCCACTTGTCTGTTACCGAAAAATCGAGATTCCGGCTAAGAGCATGCCGGAACGACGGAGTGGGGTTGTCACATATTGTCGTGCCGAGGTGTCTTTCTCAGGCTCCCACAATCTGTCATCCTGAAAGTATTTAATTCAG
>NZ_JAUYVJ010000053.1:0-9429 GCF_030689115.1 Psychrobium sp. 1_MG-2023
TAACGGCACTCATGCCGTGGAATGTGCAGCTCGATTACACGTCAGGCTAGGCACAACGGGTTAGTTGCGCGTTTACTGATGTACTAATTAAAAGCATTTCAAATAGTCCAGTCGATAATAGCGAGCTATGGTCATTGCAATGGAAAAGCAAAAAAGAAATTCATACATACCAATTAGTGTGTCATAACTAGTATTCAGATAAATAGCAGTTAGACAGATATGATTTTAAATTTCTGTTTAGTTGCTATCATCATTTTTAAAGAGTTCAAACAAGTAATGCAAAACCATATTGATAAAGTAATAAGCTCTAACCTACCCAATAATTTGATTTATATTTAAAAACCCAGTCTGTAACGATATTGTTTAACTGAGGACTGTGTTAGAGGTAAAATTTAATCGACTAAATACGACTATTAATGTTGTCTGCCACACTTTAAATCAGTTTTTTGCTGAAAAACCCAAGCTTCATAATATCTGAGGTTAATTTATAAAATTCATAACACTTTTGTAAATTACATACAGGAACAACACTCAGGAGAAAGCTGTAATTATCTAACTCTAGGTAGCATTGACAATTGTCTGTTAGGGTTGAGGGACTTCTATGTGCCAGTGTAGGTCGGATAAGCGAAGCGCCATCCGACACAGTAAAATACTTTGCCAATTATTATCAATATTTTATGTTGTCGAGTGGCTGGAGAGTGCCATGAGCAGACACTGAAGATCTTTAATGTCTGAAATCAAGATTTGGGTGATGCCAATCATACCCATTGCTAGGCCACAAAAAGTGGGACGGGATAGTCGCCTGTTTATTTATTAGCTGGTTTTGTTTACTCTTATTTATGTTAATTGCACCACTTAAGCCTAATGACAAATAGTGGCGCTTAAAAAGCGCTCTTTGCTCATCAACATACCCTAATCAAAAATAGTAATTTGGTGTTGTTCGCGTATTAAATTAGGTTTTGATTAATGGCTTTTATAACGGCCTGAGTGCGGTCTTTTACGTCTAATTTGGCAAGAATTTGTGACACATGATTGCGGATAGTCCCCTCAGAATTATCTAATTTTTTGGCAATCACTTTGTTCGACATCCCCAAAGACATACACTGCAATACGGTTTATTCTTTGTCCGTTAAGCAGAGCTGAGGGCTTAATTGCTTTTTGAGTAAAAAGTCAGTTACCGCGCTTTGCAATACTCGCTTCCCCGCGACGACCTGCTTGATAGCGCTAATGAGTTCTTCAAGCTCAATGTTTTTAAGCACATAGCCACGAGCACCTAGGTTAAGGGCTGTGACTAATACATCGCAATCTTCAAATGTGGTAATGATCAGCACGGGGTTTTATCACCCTTTTCACGCATTTTTTGCAGCACGCCGAGCCCATCTAAGTTCGGCATTCTCATGTCGAGTAAAACAATATCAACGCTATGCTCTGCTAATTGGGCAAGCGCTTGCAAGCCACCTTCAGCGTGGGCTTCGATATTAATGGCGCTATCGAGGTTAAGTAAATTAGCGAGGCCTAAACGAACTAAGGTCTGATCTTCAACTAGTAGGCACTTTATCATGGCTATTTTCTTCTACATTTAGTGGTAATGTCATGGTGTTGATCAGTGTTTCTTGCTCAAGATGTTGTGAAAATTCACCGCCAAATTGTACCATTCGATCATTTAACCCAGCTAACCCGTTCCCTTGTTTTGGTAAGTGGGTCTCTGGTTGATTGTGATATGCTTTTGCAATTAACAGCGGGTGTTGGTTAACGTGGGTGACATTAACCTGCAAAGTAAAATGGTTTGCTTGAGTATGTTTAAGGGGGTTGCTGATCATCTCTTGGGTAAACCGTAATACACACAGGGCGTAGTCTTGAGGGCAATTAAAGTGACTGTCTAGTTTATGTTTGGTATTTGTTGTTTACTGCAGATAAGGTAGCTATTCTCTTCTTTAATTAGTTAAAGGGGTAGGCTATTTATCATTTATTGTTTAGGTTTGGATACGTAAAACCTCGTTAGATTAGTGAAGTAATATAAGAACTACATAAGCTCATGTTAGTTTTGTTAATCTCAGCTATAAAGGTAATTAAACCTTTGCAATCCATGCCTTGTCATCAATTACTAGTTATCTTGAGCATAGCGATTGTTAAAGTTGATTTACCCTAAAAGCCTAAGCGGCTTTTCAATTGCTGCATATTTCTGCGTGATATTGAAATAGGGGTAATATGGTTTAGCAGGATTTCGCAATTATCATTTACCCCTAAGTCGGTTTGGCTAACCGCGTTTAAATTAATAATTTGTTGGCGGTTAGCTTGCAAGAAATCACTTTCTGGTAAGCGGTTTAAAATACTGCTTAACGGCTTCTTAATATAGGCATTTTTATTGCAAAAAAACACGCGAGTATAATTTTTACAGCTTTCAAAATAATCAATATCTGTTAACGGAATTAAATGACAAAGTTCACCATCTTTAATGAATACCTTACTGGTCATGGTCAGTTTCGGCTCTGTTACTTCTGTCTCAGTAAAGCCATTAGTCTCTTCAGTGTTATTAGCTAAGGGTTCTAACACATCATGTTGAGTGTTTTGATTATTAATGGTTAGTTTATAAATAGCATCACTTAAGCGTGATTTATTAATGGGCTTTAAAAGGTAATCAACCACATTATAATCAAATGATCGTAGAGCATGTTCATTATAGGCGGTGGTAAAAATGACCTGCGGTGAATAGTTAAGTTTTTCCAGTAAATCAAAACCGCTTTCACCAGGCATATGAATATCTAAAAAAAGCACGTCAGGTGAATGAGCTTCAATTAATTCTAGTGCGCTACTTACATTGTCAGCATCACCTATTACGTTTATTTCGTCATGTGCAGCAAGTAAGCGAATTAAGCCATGGCGTGCTAAACGGGAGTCTTCAATTACAGCGGCCGTTATCATTGTTTTTCCTTAGGTAAGCATAGTGTTGCAACAAACGCCTCGTTTAACACTTCAGTGTTGAACGAGGCGTTACTACCATAAAGTAGTGTTAGGCGATCACGAATATTGTTTAGCCCAATTTGCATACTTGCTGTTGATTCATCATTTTGTGTTGGCAGTGAGTTGGCTAACTTTAACGTTACACTGTGCGTATTTTGGCTTGAAGTAAGTGAAATATGACCGGCTTTTGTTGAACGCTCAACCCCGTATTTTACCGCATTCTCTACCAAGAGTTGTAGCATCATTGGCGGTATCATAATCGCATGACTGTTTTCTGGTTCTTCAACGCTAAACGAGAGCTTATCTTCATATTGCATTTTTATCAGCTGCATATATTTATCTAACATATCTAGTTCAATATGCAGTGGTACTTTATGCGATTGTGATATTTCAAGGGCGTAGCGTAATAGCTCTGATAAAGTCACCATCATGTCATCGGCCATTTCAACAGACTCCGCAATCATAAAGCGAATATTGTTTAATGCGTTAAATAAAAAGTGTGGATTAAGCTGAGTATTTAGGTTTTCCAGTTGTGCCGACTTTAATGAGTTCTCTAATTGTAAGCTCAGCATTTGCGCGTTGGTGGCATGCCTTTGGTGGGTAATACTAGTGTAAATAAAAATCCAAGAACAAATAAATAGTTGTGTTTGTAAGCACTGTTTTACCATAAAGGCTGACTGAAAAGCCGTCGCTAGGCTGGTATTTTCACCAATATAGCTACTATAAATGGAATGAAAAAATGGTGTGTAATAGCTAATAACAATGATGCTACTTGTGCTAAGTAACGACATAAACGTTCCAGCAAGCAGTAAGCCCGGAATTTGTTTGTGATACACCGTTTTGTACCAAGATTGTTTGTTAAAAACAAACCTAAAGCTCAGTGTCGTTGCAGTGAATAGTAGTGCAAAAAGAGCAGAAACCTTGGCAATATTTACATTGATTTGACCGTTGTTTGCTGAAGTAAATAAGTCGACAGCTATCACAGCAATAAGTGCTGTGCAGTGATAAAGCCAAAATCGAGGGTCACGCGGAAAAAAGTATAGTTTCATCATAGTAAATAGGGCACATAGCGTGCCCTGAATATTTTGTAAATTTAAGCAGATAATGTCACTGCAACAAGTTGATAACTCAATAAATATAGTGCTAACACACAGTGGGCCAATACTATACTGCTAAGGTAAAGGCGATGGAACCCTTTATTAATATTTTTAAAATGCTTTATGCAACTTGCCCCAGCTATAAGGGTAATCAAAGGGTATAACACACTCATCACTGTTAATAGTGGGCTGATCCAGTAAAGGTTATTAAATAAGGCAAACTCCCCAACGAGTAATATCGGCATTATTGCAGTAAGTAACAGCGTTGAGCTTACGCAAACTAAAGTTCTTGGCTGAGATAATGACGCATTGTTTTTCGTGACCAACTTAATTACAGGGCGAACAAAAAACGTATACAAAGTATAAATAATACTGGTAACAATAAGCACAATACTTAGTAATAGCCCTACAAGTTTTGCATAAAATAATCCCGGAGACGTTTGCACATAAACATCGGCATTTCTTAACAACACTTGGCCTTCAATTGGGTCTTGCGCCAAAGTTACTTGTGGTAATCCATCTTTATTACTTAGCACGGGGCTATCACTTTGTTGGTGATAGCTTAATTGGTAGCCACCTTTAAGCCAGGTAAAGGCTAAGGTATTTTTTGTTGCGGTCACCTGAACCGCATCGCTAAAGTAGCTAATAATATTGCCTAAACTCATGCTTGAATTGATTTTGGTATAAAGCCCCGCAGCGTTGTTGAAATCACTATGAAGTGCTTTTTTAGCTGAACTGGTTAGCTTAGTTTCACTATTTTCTTGTTGAATAAACTTAGTTAATACCTTTTTTATTTTTGAAAATGCAGCACCATTAGCACTGGTTAACGCAAATACATAACCTGTTTTTGATGTTGGGCTATACCGCAAACTGCTAATAGCGCCAGGAATTCCGCCATTATGGCCAAAAAATAGCTCATTATTAATCATATCTTTAACATGAGCAAAACCTTGAAAGCTAACTAAACCATTTTGATAAGCCAACTCAGACTCAATACGTTGCATACGCTCAACGGAAGCTGCACTTAATATTTTACTTTGCTCGGGGTATAAAAATAAGTTAAGCAGTTGGTTCATATCGGTCATTGAAGCTGTTAATGAAGACGCTGGACGGGTCGCAATATGTTCATACCCTGCTGACAAACCATTATTTAAATAAGGTAACACGCCTTGAGTATCCCAACTTTTTGGTTTTAATAAGTGGCTATTGTGCATTTGTAGCGGCTGAAAAATATGTTTTTGCACGTAGGTTGAAAATGACATACCTGTAACAATTTCTACAATACGTGCAGCCACGGTTGGCCCCGTATTACTGTATGCAGAACGAGTGCCCGGCACCCAACGACTCACACGGCTTTGTGGGTAAATTTCAAGTACCTCTTTTAACTCATTGTTATCGTTAGTATAAATTTTCTGCTCAGCCGGATGACTGTCCCATCCTGTTGTATGCTCTAATAAATGTTCTACTTTTATCGGATTAGTGGCATGCCATGGGTTTTCAAAGGCAAGTTCTGGTGCAATGCTTCTAATATTGTCGTCTAACGAAAGTTTGCCTTGTTCTTGTAATTGTAGAATCGCAATACCCGGAATTACTTTGGTAATCGAACCAAAGCGAAAAAGGCTATCAGCGGTGGCTGCCGTATTTGAAACTTTACTAGTATCGCCAAATACTTGGGTATATTTGGCTTCGCCAGATTTAATTAGCGTTACCCCAATAGCAGGAACGTTATGGCTTATACGTATCGACTCTATTTCTTTTGATAATTGCTCTATATTGTCTTTTACTTGCTCAGCAGCGTTAACAGTAGCAATCGCTGAAAACGACAGCATAAACATGGCGCATAAAGACGTGAATTTATTTATTGTTTGCTCTTTTAAAGTGTTATTCATAATGCTTCTCCTTTTTTTGCCTATGTTAGAGAAAACTCAAAAATGCAGGTGAAAAAGGTGCCAAAGTGAAAGTATTGTAGATAAACGGTTTTAATTGAGGTTAAACGGTTGCATAGATAAAGGTACATCATCGTTAGTATTCATAGCTAACCTATTAATTCCTTAAGGTATTCTATATGCATGGGCAGAAAACACTTATCAGTCTAGCTTAGACGAATTTGGGTTGAAGATAAGTGGTTCGTTTTAAGCCAGTATTTACCTTTTAAGATCAACCTCATCCCATAACCATCATGTAATCAATGTCGAGTTTTATTTTTTACGTGTTTTTGATGCTGGCGTTTGTTGTATTGGCAGTCAATAAATAGTCTGTTATCTATGATAAAAAATAAAGCAATAGTGTTCAGCTGAGTATTTGATGCTGTTAACTTCATAGTTAGTAGCCTAAAGGCCAATCTACATCGGTTAAAAGTTTGTTGGTGCAGCCCTGATTGTTTTATTCATTATGTGGGTGATGCCAATTATACTCATTGCTCGGTCACAAAAAGTGGGACGTCAAGAAAAGCTCGCATGGATCATCGCCAGTTTGTTTATCAGTTGGTTTTGTTCACTTTTATTTATGTTGATTGCACCACTTAGTCCATTAATCACTTGCTAGCATTATGCATAGACCAACGTTTTTTCACTAAAAAGCCTAAAAGTAATGAGGAAGCTCAAGGGGAACAGAAAAAGCAGGAGTAACCTGCTTTATTCTTAAGTTTAAAAAACTCATCATGCCTTTAAATTTGACGTTTTTCTAGCGCCACTTCCCACCAAAATATAGTTAGTGTTATTTGTCGCAAAGATGCAATACTCGTGGATACTAAGTATTGCTGATGTTCGCACCCACCCGCCAGCAGGAAACCTATCGAGCTCATCGTAAATAATGTAATCGGCCTTTATCAGCGATATTACAAAATCAGGCGCGGATTGTGATGGTTCAATATTCCATATAACCCAGTCTTTGACTACACACTTTGGTTTACCTGGGGGGGAGGTGCTCACATTTTTACTTCATCAGTTAGATTTGTGATTCTGAGCAGCAAAATGATGCTAAATTCACTAATTACTCCTGAAGCCATATAACTATTAAGCATTTAACTTTTGTCTAAGCAAAAGGCAAAATAATTATTTAGAGGCTGAATGAATCTTAATGACGATACAAGAGTATAATTGATATAATCTTGAAAAGGTTATGTGGACCATTCCAATGTAGTCATAACTCATGTCATTAGTACTTGTAAATCAATTGAAGTACTACCTTCCAAACCTAAGATCTATTTCTTTCACAATATCACCTCGAGGCTCGTATCCCGAGATGTTACTAATATCAATCAGCACGTCACTTATAGCATTATTCATATCAATCCATTGCTCCTTTTTCGCCCCCTGAGATAGAGTATATAAATCAGGAAAATGCTCGCGTAATTGCAAATGTAATAAGGACTTTCTCTTATCAAACCAGACCTGGTTAACACCGCACCATAACATCAATATATATGTCAATAATTCACCTAAAATTGCATATAATTGAAAAGTGTCATTTTGTTCTAACTGGCTTGCTAGCTTTCTTTGAGATGAAATACATTTACTGAAGTATTCTCGATAATCTCCACGGCTAATTTTTGTGGGTCCTAATTTAAATGATTGGCTCGTTAGCTTTTTCAAATATAAAAGCCTGTCGTTTACATCTAATAAGACCTTTATATCTTTAAAAATAAATACCCACTCTTGATGGCTTTTATTACATAAAAAGTGAAAGTTCTCATAGTGAGATATAATGACATCAAATGTTACTCCTTCGTATAAAAAGCTATCTTTACGATATATTTTTTGTTTAGTAATTATAATAACATCTATATCATTATATTCCTTTGAGCCCCTAGCAAAAGATCCGAATATGCCTAATGATTCTATTCTAAATTTTTTTTTGTAGCGCTCAAGCAATAGTTCGTTTATATTTTGGTTCATAAACTGATAACAAAGGCATAAAAGCCTTTGTTATTCATCCTTAATATTTATTGAATAAAGGGGACTAAGTCTTTATGTGCAGTTTGCCCTTTCTCTCTAAGCGGAAGAACTAGCTTATCATTATCAACATATATATGATAAAGAGAGCCAAAAGCTTCGTCATCAACCTTCCTTCCCATCTCCCATAATAAAGTGCCACTATCTTTATCGAAAACTTTAACTTTCTCGCTATAAGATATTATCACTAAGTTTTTGTAAAGTGATAGCTTTTCATAGGTTTGGCCTAAATAGTCAAAATCATCATCTAACTTTATTTGCCAATGTATTGTATTATTAAAGATTTTTAAAAGTTCATTTGACTTTAATAAGTACACTTCATTTTCAGCACTAATAACAGCGTCCACTTCCCAGCTATTATCCATCTTGTTTACTGGCAACTTATCGCAAGGGGACTCTTGATTAACTAGAGTGCAAATTAATAGGTTAGAAATGCTACCATCATAAAGTTCATAACTTAAAATCTGTTTCGCATTGTTAGATATTTGGTGGAATGTAAGCTGTTCATTAAACTCTGGAATGGATGCTTTTGCATACTTTTGAGTAAAAATGTTCACCTTTCCATTATGTATGATCACTGACTCTAATTTTGAAGGGTACTTTCTCACAAGCAAAATAGCTTCTCCATTTTCAGAATACACAACTTCTGAGAATAAGCCATCACCAGACCATAATTCTGTCTTCCCATTAAATACGCTTACTTTTCCAATTACATCACCATCCTTATGTTGAACTCTTTTAGCCAAAACAACTATTGAGCTTTGCGGGTGTTGAAACCTGTCAGACACGACATAATCAACCAAAGGATTAGTTTCATGTAATTTATGGTGATGCTTAACGTTAAAGTTCCCGTCTATATCAATCAAGCCTGCATTAGAGTTCACTGCAAAGAGAGTTAACGCTGCAAATGCAGTCAATTTAAGTTTATTATTAATCATAGTTACCTCAGTTCCTCATAGTAATCTCGCTCTTCGCCAACGTGTTTCCAGTTTCGGTTGGTTCTAATATCATCCTCAGGGTCTTGACCATTATTTCCTACAGTCACAGAGTTGTACATAGGACATGTACTTGAGTCGAAAAACTGTGACGGGTCTAAGCTGTTATTTCGCATATTTTCTAACCTGTCTCCGTTATACCTTGATAAATACTTTCCATGTGATTTCCAAATCGTTAAATGTAAATGTATACGTAAACGCGCAACTAACCAGTTACGCCTAGTCTGATGCGTAATCTAGCTGCACACTCCACGGCATGAGTGCTGTTAAGTCAGAGGTATCATCCAAGGTCGGTATCACCTTGAACAAGTGAAGGAAGTAATAATAGGGGTTAATATCGTTAGCCCGGCAAGTCATCACTAGACTGTAGAGTATCGCACTTGCCTCTGCTCCTTGGACTGATTGCGAGAACATCCAGTTCTT
>NZ_JAUYVJ010000054.1:0-9024 GCF_030689115.1 Psychrobium sp. 1_MG-2023
TCAGGCTCCCACAATCTGTCATCCTGAAAGTATTTAATTCAGGATCTCTGTTTTGTTGTTAAAAGCGAGATTCCGGCCAAGAGCGTGCCGGAACGACGGAGTAGGGTTGTCACATATTGTCGTGCCGAGGCGTCTTTCTCAAGCTCCCACAATCTGTCATCCTGAAAGTATTTAATTCAGGATCTCTGTTTTGTTGTTAAAAGCGAGATTCCGGCTAAGAGCATGCCGGAATGACGTTAATGGGGAAGTAAATTAACTGCACATCGAGATTCCGGCTAAGAACGTGCCGGAATGACGTTAAGGGGGAAGTAAATTAACTGCACATCGAGATTCCGGCTAAGAGCCTGCCGGAACGACGTTAAGGGGGAAGTAAATTAACTGCACATCGAGATTCCGGCTAAGAGCCTGCCGGAACGACGCTGAGAGGGAAGTAAATTAACTGCAAATCGAGATTCCGACCAAGAGCATGCCGAAACGACGTAATTGGTGCACTCCTGAATAACTAGATTAGCTTATACAGGAATGACAAAATTGAAGCGAAATTATAACTGTTCTTGTAGTAAGTCCATCATATCCTGTGCTGAAATTTTTTGTGCTGTTTCGTTACCAGAGAGTAGGCTATCAGCGAGGTCTCTTTTTGATTGGTGCATTGCTAAGATTTTATCCTCAATGGTGCCTTTTGCGATTAAGCGATAGATAGTTACTGGTCGAGTTTGCCCCATGCGATGGGCACGGTCTGACGCTTGATCTTCTACTGCTGGATTCCACCATGGGTCCATGTGAATGACATAGTCTGCCGCAGTTAAGTTTAAGCCCGAGCCACCTGCTTTTAAACTGATAAGAAATACGTCACCGTCGCCTGCTTGGAACGCATTGACTCGGCTCTGACGTTGTTTAGCGGGAGTTCCACCATCAAGGTACTGATAACTAATGCCCTTGTTATCCAAATGCTTACGTAAAATATCTAAGTGACCGACAAACTGACTAAACACCAGTGCTTTATGATTATTCTGTTTTAACTCACCGATTAAATTATCAAACGCTTTTAGTTTTGAACCTTCGATACCCGTTTCTGGGGCGACTAATGCAGGGTGACAGCAAGCACGGCGTAGTTTCATAATTTCAGCGAGCATTTTAATATGTTGCTGACTATCATTCTCCATCCCGCTCTGTGTTAAGTTTTCAAGAGCTTGTTGTCGTACGGCCTCGTATAGCGCACTCTCCTCTTCGCTTAATTCAACCGCTAAGTTAATCTCGGTACGCGATGGCAATTCGGTTAAAACTTGATTTTTCATTCGTCTTAAAATGAATGGGCTGATGAGCTGGCGTAATGCTACATTCGCACGCTGCTTAGCAACATTGGTGTTATTGGCATTTTCAATCTCACTAGCAAACCGCTTAAAGAATTGCTTTTGACTGCCTAGCAGACCTGGGTTTATAAAGCGAAATAGACTCCAAAGCTCTGTCAGGTTGTTTTCAATCGGTGTACCAGTAGTGATCATTTTAAATGCCCCGGATAAGGCAACTGCCGCTTGCGTTCGTTTTGCTAACGGATTCTTCAACGCCTGCGCTTCATCAGCAACAATGGTGTTCCACTTGACTTGAGATAAGCGCTCACTCTCACGCTGTAATAGGCCATAGCTACATATAATTAAATCAAAAGCACCAGCATTATCCACAAGCTCTTGCCGCTGTTCCATGGTGTTAGTATCAACGCCCAGTATTTTGGCTCTAAGCGTGGGCGCAAAGCGAGCCACCTCTTGCTGCCAGTTAAAACAAACCGAAGTGGGTGCTAACACCAAGCTAGGACCGTCACTGCCACGCGATAAGATAATCGCCAGCGCTTGCATGGTTTTACCCAAGCCCATATCATCGGCTAAACAAGCCCCTGCACCCCAATGTGCAAGACGACTCGCCCAGTCATAACCTTCGAGCTGATAGTCACGCAATTGTGCCTGCAAAGTTGATGGTACTTGCGGATTCAGCTCGTTTGCTTGTTGTAATAGCCCTTTTTGCTTTTCCCACGCATGTAATGTTTTAAAACGCATACCTTGAGTCGCAGTGTCGACAACAGGTGAGGCTAGAACATGGAACTTACCTTCTTGTGTTACTGTCTCTAAGGTTTGTAAGCGCTGACGTAATTCATCAGATAGTGATAAAACTTGGTTGTCATCAAGGGTAACAAAACGGCCCTTCTGCTGGCCTATTAGCGCCAATAGCTGCTTAAGTTCAATCACATGATTGTCATTAACTTCAAGCTCTCCTTCTAAACTAAACCACTCATTTTGTTTTTTAACTTTAAGCTGTAAGTGCTTCGACTCTAGGCGCTTAGTCAGCTTAAAGTCTTTGCCTTTAGGCCAAGTTAGAATCAGCTTTAACTCAGGGTGAGTAGGCACTCGCTCATCACCAATACCACAAGCGAGTTCGAGTTGTTCGAGTGCCATCAGTGAATCATCCAGTTCACTGAGCAATAATCTGTTATCGATCATCTGGGCAAAAATAGGACAAGCTCTTTCTAAATATTGCAGTTGATATTGTTCAGCGGCAAGATCACGGGTAGTCCCTATACGCTCACCGTTTATCTCCATCGAAAAAGAGGGGTTGCCAAAACCCGGTGACATTAATGGCCCATCAGGTCCTAGTGGCTGAACATGGCACTCAAATTCAAGACCCTGACCTGCCGGCTGAATCATCATATATAAATGTGGGTCGGCAGTGATTTGCTCAGTACCTGTGTTGATGTTTTCAATATCGGTTTGAATGTTGAGTAAAGGCGCGATAGCGGCAATGCTTTGCACCACCTTATCTTTGGCTTGTCTTGGCACCATCAAACCCCCTTCACCCACAATATCGGCAATCTCAAGGTGCTTAGCCGAAAACACACACAGTTGATATTGCTGCGATGAGATCTTGGTTAATGAAAAAGTACTATCTGCTCGCGCGGTATTCTTTGGCAAGTTCGCTATCGTTAACAGATAGCCGTCATGACTTTGCGTAACTGCTAACTCTGGTTCAACTTCGACAAAACTAATCGCTTGACCTAGATTGTCTTGGTGGTAAATGTTATCTAGACCCACTGCAGCCTTCGCCGCTTTAACCCCACCTAAGGTGTAATACTCTTTTCCATAATAACCACCGCTATGACCACTATAAATGGCTCGGCACATTGTTAAGTCATCTGCCGTTAAAAAATCAAACTGTTCTGGCGACTCTTTAAGACGTTTTAATGCAACTGTTCGCCCTTTACTCCAGCCTGATTTACCCATTTTTTGCTCTTTTGCTTCAAATGAGACATCCCCCCACTCATCGTCTAACAACCACACTAAACGGCTTTGTTTCTCCTGAGTTGAGGGTTTAGGGATGGATGGTTTACTTGCCGTCTCATCAAGCGCAATCAATTGTTCTAAAGCTTGCGCCCACGCTTCTTGGCGCTGAACGAGTAAACATGGATCTGTCAGGTGCTCATGCTCAACAATAAATTGATTAACAAGCCCTAACGGCACGTCGTGAAACTTAATCACATGAGCCGCCATTACTGCAATCGTATTATCACCCATATCAGAAAAGTGCTCGAAAGCCTCACATAATTGTTTTGCGTAATGTGTATTTAGACGTTCTTTAGCCCACACACCTGATAAACAACAAATAACAATGCTCAGACGGCTGTAATAGTCAGTAAAATGTGAAAATGAAATATTATGAGTGATTGAATAGGCTGATTTACCACTGAGTACCTCAACTAAATCACCCAGTTTCTTATAAGCAAGTATCAACTCTGTCGCGCAATCTCTGTCATTGCAGGTATTGCCAATTTCAGCTCTGGCAACAGCCAGTTGAGCAGGATCTGCTGCACTCCCCTCAACAATCAATGCAAGATTGTAAAATAAACCCAGTAAGCCCCCGATATATTGGCGCTTTCGTCGAGCTATTTTGTTTTTAGCCACAATTGCTTTTTTAAATACACTGCACGCCTTAGCTGGTTGGTTGCTTAAAAATAAGTAACTAGCATAAACCTGCAAACCGTAAGTTGTTTTCTCATTGTCACCGACTAACTGCTTCACTTTAAGTAGTTCACCTCGATAGAGGTATTGCTCAGCTAACAAGTAGCGTAATTCGTGGTTATTTGGTTGTTGTTGAGAAACGTCATTCAGCAGTTCAATAACCTCTACCCCATCAACAAACTGGTGACGCATAATATCAAAAAGAGCCGCAAAAGCTTGATATTGCATTAACGGCGGTAATCGCGAGAACACTTCAGGCTGATAAGGGTAAAAGCATAAACTCACGAGCAATTGACCATGATCAGCGTCTACAATTTGGGGATTTTTATCAAAGGCTAATAACTCTTGGCAATGTTGATATTCTTGTCTAAAAAAACAATCGCGAATGATACGACGCGTGTCACGAGGATCCGGTTTTTGCCAATAGTTGATTTGCAAAACAGGCACAACAGCCTCTGCAGCAAAAAGAATGTCCTCAAAGCTTTCATCAGCAACACAAAGTTCAGTTAAGTAATTGGCAAGATAAGGAGAAATGGATAGCCCTTCCACACTAACATCAAGCAAGCCTTTATCGGTGAGCTCTTTTTTGAGCTCTGGCGTAAATTTCGTTTTTAGTTTTTGTTGATAAAACTGCTCAGTAAAACAGACCTCAGCCAATACTTCTTTAAACTTAGTTTGCCCTATTTTTTTATTAACCATCGCTAAAATACGTAAAATAGCTTGCTCAAATGGCTCGCATTGTTGATAGCCCTCTATTGCTTGGGCGATTTGTAGATTAATTTTAGTGATCATTGGCGCTTTTATGAGTTTTAAATTTGCAGCTATTCTAGCTTGATTAAACATACTGACAAAGAAATGATATTGAAATTTTTGGAGGTGTTGGAGATGACACGGCTCACATTTTTAGCAAGAACGACACGAAAACTTTGACATAATATGTCTAATTATTTAAGATGCTTGCTTCTAAGTTGCTGAATCTCTTACTTTAGCTAAGACTTATTTAACAACAATAAGAATCTGATAGGCATCCACTTTCGGCTGTTTATCCGAGCTAACATTTGTATAGCTTGAACTCATTTAGCTTTCTCGCTTAAGCTAAATACGCCTGCTCGAGAAACTGACGCTTGAGCGGGCTTTTTTCTTTTATTCACTTCGATTAAATTAAAGCCCGATATTGCGTTGGTGTTTGATCTGTCCATTGCTGAAACACTCGTGAAAATGCCCTTGCTTCACTGTAGCCTAATGTATGCGCTATCTCTTCGATACTATGAGTCGTCGTTTTTAATAACCTCAACGCTTGCTCATGTCGATACTCAGCCTTAAGCTGTGAAAAGTTCACCTTAAATACAGCAAGCTTTCGCCTTAATGTCGCATCACTCATACTAAGCTCATTAGCGACCTCTGTTGCACTTAGCATCCTGGCGGAGCTGACAAAGGCTTGATTAAGCACCTGATAAACCTGATGATCTAACTGCTTATTACTCTGCGGGTAGCGTAAAATCAATAATGGGAACTGTTCCACGGCTTGCAAAATGGACTCGACGGATTGCAATATTGGCCATTGAAGTACTTCTTTATTGAAATAAATTGCATCATGGCTCTGTTCGTAATCAACATGGCAACGAAACAATAAGTTAAATTCCGATTCATAGCCAACTGGTTTATAACTAATTGTTGCGCGAGTTAACGCAATAGCTGAATTTGCCAAAAAGCTCAGGCTACGGTGTAAAAACACCATTAAAAATTCAAGTAAGTAATGTTGTGGGTCCAGATGGCTGTGTTCTAACTGTAACTCACATCGATCATTGATAATAACTAGTTCAAGCTTACAACCAGCTAAGGTAAAGCCGGTTTTCATTAATGCAATTGCTTCTGCAACAGTCGAGGCTAACGCACAGCTATTTAATAAGAGTTGAAAAAAATTCGGTGGTACTTTAGGGCTAGCAAAGCCAAGGAAAGCATCGTCACATGCGTAACTCAATGAGTTGAGATAATCGGCCATGGAACGATCTAATACTCGCTCGTGCCACGCGGTTACTGAAACTCCAGCTTGTTTCATCAATTTCGCCGTATCCACCTTCTGCTTTTTAGCAGCGTGACTACAGACATCCAAATAATATTGACCAATGGTTGCCATTCACTTCCTTAGCTAATCGATTATGTGATACAAATGATAATAAACCTTTCGTAGTCACTTGCCACTGCAGTTTATGTATTCTAAGTGTATCAGTATAAAAACAATAATTTGAGCGATTTTGTGATCTTACTGTTTAATCAAGTCCTGTTAATTTAAGCCGCAACTTCTACACTATAAACATTATATTTATTTTGGATAGCAGCAATGGAATTTTCATTTAACGAAGAAGAGCTAATGATTCAAGACACCGCTCGTCAATTTGCACAAAACCAATTAAAACCAAACGCACAAGCGCTCGACCACCATAACGATCGCGAGCTGTTTCTCAGCCAAGTCAAACAACTTGGTGAGCTTGGCTTTATGGGTATTAATATCGATAGTCAATACGGTGGCATTGAAGCGGGCAGCGTTGCTTTTAGTTTGGCCATTACCGAACTTGCGCGTGGTTGTGCGTCGACCGCCGTCACAACATCGGTAACCAATATGGTTGCAGAAGTTATTCAAGCAGTTGGCAATGAAGAGCAAAAAAGCTATTACCTACCAAAAATATGTAGCGGTGAATTTTATGCTGGTGCATTTTGCTTAACCGAATCAACAGCAGGTTCCGACCCATCAGCGATGCGAACTACTGCAGTGAGGGATGGCGAAAATTACATTCTAAATGGCAGTAAAATCTATATTACCTCTGCTGAGTATGCGGGTGTTTTTGTTGTATGGGCCGTCACCGATAAAGAGGCTGCAAGAGGTAAAGGCATTAGCTGCTTCCTAATCGATGGAAATACTGATGGTGTTACCGTTGCGAAAGCAGAAGACAAGATGGGTCAGAAAGCCTCAGCAACAAACGAAGTAAGTTTTGATAACTGTATTATTCCAGCAACGGCATTATTAGGTGAAGAAAATAAAGGCTTCAAGATTGCCGTTACCGAACTAGCTGGCGGTCGTATTGGTATTGGATCTTTAGCGTTAGGCTTAGGTCTAGAAGCGATGGATTATGGCAAAGCGTATATTAAAGAGCGACAGCAGTTTGGCCAACCATTAGCAAACTTTCAAGGCTTACAGTGGATGGTAGCAGATCGTTACACCGAGCTAGAAGCTGCACGATTATTATTACTTCAAGCAGCCAGTTTAAAAGATGACAAAAAGCCATTCTCAACACAAGCATCAATGGCAAAAGTATTTGCATCAGAAAAAGCCAACGACGCTTGTTATACAGCTCTTCAGCTTTTAGGTGGTGCTGGCTATATCAAAGAGTACCCTGTCGAACGTTTAGCTCGCGATGTACGTATTACATCGATTTATGAGGGCACTAGCGAAATCCAGCGTGTGGTAATTGCACGTGATTTATTCGCTTAGTCACTATATTAAAAATTATTAAGGATTAATTATGACTCCAGAAAATAAAATTGCGGTAGTAACCGGCGGCGCTTCAGGCTTGGGCCGAGCTAGCCTAGATGAACTAATCAAAGTCGGGATCAAGGTCGCCATCTTCGATTTGAATCAAGCGGCAGGTGATACTGTTGTATCAGAACTTGGTGCTGACAAAGCATTATTTGTAAAAGTTGATGTTACTGATGAAGATTCCGTAGAACAAGCCTTTGAACAAGTCATTAAAAAGTTCGGTAAAGTTGATATCTGTATTAACTGCGCAGGCGTTGCTCCAGCAAAGAAAGTTCTCGACCGAGAAGGTAAAGCACAACCATTAGCAGCCTTTGCAAGTGCAATTAACATCAACCTTATTGGTACATTCAATGTTGCAAGAATTGCTGCAGAAAAAATGCTGTTAAATGAACCAGCAGGTGAAGCCGGCGAGCGAGGCATAATTATTAACACCGCATCAGTAGCAGCATACGATGGACAAATTGGCCAAGCAGCCTATGCGGCAAGTAAAAGTGGTGTTGTTGGGATGACATTGCCAATGGCGCGCGACCTAGCACGTGACGGCATCCGAGTTAACACCATCGCTCCAGGGATCATGGGAACACCGATGCTATTGAACATGCCTGATAATGTTCAAGAATCGTTAGTGGATAAAATTCAATTCCCTAAACGTATGGGGTTACCATCCGAGTACGGCCGCCTAGCGATCCATATGGTTGAAAACTGCTACCTGAACGGTGAAACAATCCGTTTAGATGCTGCTATTCGCATGCCGCCAAAATAAATAATACCAAGGTTGATAGCTACAGGCCTCGTGTTTATTCACGAGGCTTTTTTATTGCTATTCCTCTACGGGATTTAAAAAAGATGTTCGCTTTAAGCTTTCTGGTTACTTCGACAAACCTAGATCCCGGCTAAAACACTGCCGGGATAACGTTTAATTTAAGCGTCATCAACATCGTCGTCCTGAAGTGTTTTTATTCAGGACCTCGCTTTAAGCTTAATCGATTATTGTCACAAGACCGAGCTCCCGGCTAAAGAACCGCCCCGACGACAATCGATATAAACTCTATAGACGAAAGCAAGTTGGGGAGAGCCCACGCGGCCACGTTAATAACAACGCACACCTTTAACAGGATTGCACTGTACAGTCCCTTGAACTAGATACAAGGAAACAAGCTGTGCCTATGTTGATCCGCGAGCGATGATCGTTACCTCGGCGCAACATCGTTTCACTACACAGTGATGAGGCTTATCGTCACGCGAAAATAACTAAACATCACAAAACAAAAAAGCCGCTGCATTTCTGCAGCGGCTCTCTCTAAATAGGTGTCTAGCAATGTCCTACTCCCTCGGCTTGCAGTCCCTGGAACAGCGTTCGAGGAAACAAGAGCCGACTAAGTTGGGGAAACCCCACGCGGCCACGTTAATGACAACGTACACCTTAACTGTATTGCACTGTGCAGTCCCTTGAACTAGATTCAAGGAAACAAGCTGTGCCTATGTTGA
>NZ_JAUYVJ010000055.1:0-8939 GCF_030689115.1 Psychrobium sp. 1_MG-2023
TGAATTAAACACTTTCAGGATGACACTAAGTGACAATCCCCACCTCGTCGTTCCGGCATGTTTTTAGCCGGAATCTCGCGCTTAGCTGCAAAACAGAGATCCTGAATTAAACACTTTCAGGATGACAGGCTGTGTGTTCTTGAATGAAACACTTTCTGGACGACAATATGCGGTAACCCCAACACCGTCGTTCCGGCACGCTTTTAGCCTGAATCTCGGTTTCTGACAGCCTTTAGAGAACTACGTGGAAAGCGCACACTAATCTTGGCCCCTTGTAATACTGGGTCTTGGCTAATGGTTATGTCGCCTTGATGCCATTCTAAGATTCGTTTCACAATTGCCAGTCCCATGCCATAGCCT
This sequence comes from Psychrobium sp. 1_MG-2023, assembly GCF_030689115.1. Lineage (NCBI taxonomy): Bacteria > Pseudomonadati > Pseudomonadota > Gammaproteobacteria > Alteromonadales > Shewanellaceae > Psychrobium > Psychrobium sp. 1_MG-2023. The sequence goes on from NZ_JAUYVJ010000055.1 coordinate 361, forward strand.
TTGACTTGTTGCTCGCTACCGTTACCACGAATAAAAGGCTTTAAGATTTGTTCACGTTGCTCAACAGCTATACCAGGTCCATCATCACTGATACTTAGTTCAACACTGTCAGCTGTTTGGGTGAGTGAAACCTGTACCAGCGAGTGACAATATTGAGTCGCATTTTGTAGTAAGTTGCTAATCATAATCATAATATAAGCAGGATCGGCAAGGATTCTCGTATCTTGGTCTATGATATCAACCGCAATAGTTAGCTCATCACTACTCTTGTTTTTAACACAGCTATCAATTAACGGCTTAAGCTCAATGTTACTTTGATTTAACTCCAGCATCGCCTGATCGAGGCGCGCGTATTTAAGTAATGTTTCCACCAGCTCAACCATTTCGTCAACGTTATCGCTGATACGCTGCTCAAAACGGCGACGCATCACCGGATCATCTTCTTCTTCCAATGTGTCCAAGCCAAAGCGAATACGTGCCAACGGGGTGCGTAAATCATGGGAAACGGCACGGCTTAATAACTTGACATCACTGACCAAATTTTCAATCCGCTGTGCCATGTTATTAAACTCACTCTCTAAGTCACTAATATAGCTAATGGTGCCGACATTAACACGTTGAGTTAAATCGCCATCACCAAACGCTTTAGCCGTTGTTCTTAGTGCTAATAAACGTTTTGCCAGTGGGTACAACCACAACAAAACAACCACCAGCATTAACACGTAAAATAAACTGGTCAGAATCAGGTTTCTTAAGCCTGTTGGCTGTGGGCTAACTTGTGCAGGGGCATGAAGAATGAGCAGTTCTTGGCTGCTGGATAGGTAAAAATGTAATGCGATACTATCATCGGTCTCTAATAATAAAGACTGCCCTGATTTAACTTCATTAATAAGTGCTTGAGGCATCGGGAAGCTATCGATCGATACTAAATTAAGCTGATATTGATTTTTGTTTTGCCACTTTGCCACAAACTGTGCTTTTTGCTCCAAACCGTTCAACGCTAATGCTAGATTTTCTCCGACCTGCTCTAGCGCTGAAATAGCATCGCTTTGAGGTTCATCTTCTGCAGAGGCATATTGGCTATAAACATTATCAAACATCCAGCCTAAGCCAATCGTAGCCACCAGTACTACGGCGACAAGGGATAAGGTTAGTGTACGCATTTGCTTTACCACACATCCTTAGCCAATAAGTAACCTTTGCCCCAAATGGTTTTAATCCGAAAAGGCTCGGCAGAGTTATCATTAAGTTTTTTGCGTAAACGTGAGATTCGCAGATCTATTGAGCGGTCAAAGCCATCATAATCAAAACCACGTAAGTGACTAACCAGCTCTTCCCGTGATACCACCTCACCTGCTTTACTGGCAAGAAACCACAATACATCGAACTCATTCGAAGAGAGTTTAATCACTTCACCATCAAGCGATACCGTGCGCGACTGTAAACTAATCACTAAACCACTAAATTGGAGGCGGTCGATTTCTGCCGATGATTCATCATTGACCGTAGCGGGCTGTTGCATTCGTTCACTGCGTCTTAATGCTCCTCTAATCCGCGCTAACAGTGCCCTTGCCCTCACCGGCTTAGTCATATAATCGTCGGCCCCCATTTCTAAGCCCAGCACTTCATCGATTTCTTCATCACGTGCAGTGATCATAATAATAGGGTTGGTAAATTGTGGCCGCACTGCCTTACACACATCGATGCCATCAAGCCCCGGTAACATGCCATCAAGTAACACTAAGTCAGGATTCAATTGCGCAATTAAATTAACAGCCTCATCACCTCGAGTGGTATGAGTCATTTTAAAATCACGTGCTTGTAAGTAGTCAACGACCCACTCAGCTAATGCCACGTCATCCTCAACTAATAGAATATGTGGTTTTGCTTGCTCTTCCATTAAAACATCCGCCATGACATGCGTGGTTTACCCTTTTTCTTATAGACCCAAGCGATCTTCACTTCACCATCGGCCAAGTCATCCCTTTCGCCTTGGATGCGTAACGCGAGCTTAATATTACGACGCACCATAATTTCTTGTTTAAACTCTCCTTGTGCCTGCGCTCGCCAGCATTGCAATGGCTGTAAGACTTCAGAAGAAAACAAACAATAATTGGCAACCGTTGGTGCCTGCCAATTCACAGAAAGTACCACGTAACAGTCTTGCCCTTGATGCAAGGTAACACACTGCTCCGGCGAAACAGCCATGCTCACAGGCTGAGTGGTAACGTCAGTAGTGGCTTCTGTAAGCGGCGCATCTTCAATCAGCTGTACTCGAGCCTGCGCTTGCACAGGCCAAGCCATAAAAAGCACTAGTGTTAGCACGACTAACATTGCCGAACCGGCAGTGTTAGTGGCTAAGCGTAGTGGCTGATGAATCAAACTATTCATTAGCCACCTCCTAAAAAACATACGTTAATAAAACACCAGCACGATGGCCATCTTCAACATCATCATCACGACTAGAAATCACACGGTCAGATAGAGTGTTATAACTAACAAAGCTACCAAAAACCCAGTCTTTACTTAGTGGGTACTCTAAGCCAATCTCAGCGGCATGACTAATTCCAGAGGCACGCGAGTCTTTGTATTCCATCGCTTGGAAACCATTTTGAGCAAGGTTGGCATCGACTTCTTTCGAACGATAGCGCATGCCAACATTCGCATAGAAATTCCAATTTTTTACTTGCCAGTTATGTGCATAAGATAATGATGCCTCAATGCCATCGCTGCCATTTTTATTTGACGAATAAGGAGTAAAAATAGCCTGAACCTGACCGTTATCGAAATAACCTGTTGCTCGAAGACCGCCACGTTTGTGTTGATTGAGTTGCTGGATACCCTCAATGCCATCAATGCCATCAGTGTCTGTTTCGTAAAATAAATCTAAGCCCCAAGTCTCATTATTAAAGAAGTTTAAGCCCCAAGCAGGGGTTGCATATAAGCCATGAATTCGTCGAGAGCTAAGTCCAGGTGACTCAAAGAATAAACCAAGAAACTGCACACGGTAGCTAACATCAACATCAAATTCTGCTTCTGAGTCATCATGAGTTGAGAAATAGAAATTATCACCGACACTGCTAATTGCACTGACCCCCAAATAAAAGCCATCACGTTGATTGCCATCAAAGTCGATATCAATATGACGTTCACCATCATGTTTCTCGTGCTTTTCATTCTTGTCGTGCTTGTGTTTTGTACCATGCTCACCATGAGCCAATACAGCCGTTGGAGACAGTAATAATGCGCTGATTAAAAGAGTATTCGATAACGTAGTCATAAGCGTTCCCTGAAAATGTAAGTGATACCAACAACTGGTAAGATAGACACATCTTAACCAAGGCGATCAAAAAAGGACGTATCACTGTCTATGTAAATGTATCAGTTTGTATCCAAACTGATGAAGCGGCATTACAACAGGTTACACTTATCGCTTCAACAGCCTTACTCCGCTTAGGGTCGTGAAAAAAGTAACGAGATATTACTCAGGCAATTCATTAAGCGCCGCTAATACCTGGCATTGATAAGGATCGCCCTGATGGCAGCTACCAACCATATTCTTTAATTCAGTTTCTAATGCTTGCAGCTGCTTTATTTTCTGTTGCACATCAATTAAATGCGTTTGTGCGATTTGATGAGCTTCATGAGGAGAGTGAGCAGCGCAGGTTTGTAGGTGAATTAACTGCTTAATTTCTTCAAGATTAAAACCCAGAGCGCGGCTATGACGGATAAACGCCAAACGCTGTAAATGATCTTGATTATACCGACGCTGATTACCCGCGCTTCGCATCGCTTGCTCAAGTAAGCCAATTTGTTCATAGTAACGAATAGTAGGGATTTTACAGTGCGTAAGTTTAGAAAGTTGACCAATGCTGTAAATAGCCATAATAAAAAACCTGCAATAAATTAATAAAAGCGCTTGAAGCTCTAGTTACTAGAGGTTTTATCATAACTTTATTGCTTAGGTATTACGAATCAGGGGATGAACAATGGCAGGATGTTGCGGACACAATAAAAACTTCGATGGTATGAGCGCCGCCTATAAGCGCATTTTATTATGGATTATTGCGATTAACGCCAGCATGTTCTTTGTCGAGATGAGCGCGGGGATCAGTGCACAATCGCAAGCCTTGCAAGCTGATGCGCTAGACTTTTTAGGCGACACCTTTACCTATGGCTTGAGTTTATGGGTCATTGGTAAGTCGATTGCGGTGCGCAGCAATGCGGCCATTTTTAAAGGGATTAGCTTATTTGTTATTGCCGCTTGGGTTTTTGGCTCAACGGTTTATCGCATCTTTGTCTTGAATTCCCCAGATGCTTACACCATGGGAACAATCGCTATGTTAGCCTTTGTAGCTAATGTAGTGAGTGTCGTATTACTGCGAAAATATAAAGACGGTGATGCCAATGTCCGCTCGGTCTGGCTATGTAGCCGTAATGACGCCATCGGAAATTTAGTCGTGGTTGCAGCCGCCTCCGGTGTTTGGTACACAGGGACGGCTTGGGCAGATTTAGCCGTCGCGTTAATACTCGCCTCACTGTTTTTCAGCTCTGCTTGGCAAATTTTAAGACAAGCAATTGCTGAAAAGCGCCAACCTGTTTGCGCAGAGTAATAGCGTATCATCTCCTATGGCTCCGGCGTGCTTTGAGCTGGAACCTCGTATTTAACAGCACAGCGAGATCCTGAATTAAACACTTTCAGGACGACAGGCAGTGGTAGCCCCAACTCGTCGTTCCGGCAGGCTGTAAGATCCCCACCCCGTCGTTCCGGCATGCTTTTAGCCGGAATCTCGCTTTTAACACTAAAACAAAGATCCTGAATTAAACACTTTCAGGATGACAATATTCGACAGCCCCACCCCGTCGTTCCGGCAGGCTGTAAGACCCCCAACTCGTCGTTCCGGCAGGCTTTTAGCCGGAATCTCGTCTTTAACACCAAAACAGAGATCCTGAATTAAACACTTTCAGGATGACACTAAGTGACAGCCCCACCCCGTCGTTCCGGCATGCTTTTAGCCGGAATCTCGCTTTTAACACCAAAACAGAGATCCTGAATTAAACACTTTCAGGATGACAGGCTGTAAGATCCCCACCCCGTCGTTCCGGCAGGCTGTTAGCCGGAATCTCGCTTTTAACACCAAAACAAAGATCCTGAATTAAATACTTTCAGGATGACAAGCTGTGTGTTCCTGAATTAAACACTTTCAGGATGACAGGCTGTGTGTTCCTGAACAAAAAACTTCAGGATGACAGATTGTGGGAATCTAAAAAGACCCCTTTATGATGGCAATCTACTCTAAAACTTCTTCAACAATTTTAGTAACAAGAGCATCTTGATACTCTTCAACATTTTCAGAATAGCGATGTGTTAACCATTCTTGGTTATCACGCAAGATAATCGTCATTCGAAACAATTCTTCCATTACATCAACGACGCGCTTCTTATAATTAGACTCTTTCATCGAGCCATCTTCATTAAACTCTTGCCACGCCATTGGTACAGATGATTGGTTAGGTATCGTAAACATGCGCATCCAGCGCCCTAAGGTTCTTAAGTTATTCACCACATTAAATGATTGAGAGCCACCACATACTTGCATCACCGCCAGCGTGCGCCCTTGCGTTGGCCTAATTGCTCCGACACTAAGTGGGATCCAATCAATTTGATTTTTAAAAACGGATGACATATTGCCGTGTATCTCAGGTGAGCACCACACCATCCCTTCAGACCAAATAGCTAATTCAGTTAGCTCTTTTACTTTAGAGTGCTCTTTGTCAACACTGCCGTAGATAGGAAGTTCACTCGGATCAAACACCCTGACCTCTGCGCCAAAACTTGACAGGATATTAGCAGCTTCTAAAGCAAGCTTTTTACTATATGATTCTTCACGCAATGAGCCATATAACACCAAGATACGGGGCGCGTGAGATTGTGGTTCTCTTATCTGTTCTTGCACACTCACCACGCTATGACTGGGTAATTTTAATTTAGACATTCCTCATAAACTCCATCAACACACTCAATTACTAAACCCAAAGCCATTCGATCATTCTAGGTTTGTCGAAATATAAAATAAAAAGAAAGGCCGCAATACGCGACCATTAACTAACAGCAATCAGTTGGTTCTTTACTACAACACTCTTCCATCAAAAAATCGATTAAACCATTTAGCTGATCATACTGAGCAAAACAGCGTAATACCCGCCCTTCTCTCACTTGTTTTATCAAACCAACATTAATCATCCGATTAATGTGATGTGACAGGGTCGAACCCGGCACATTCACTTGGTGTTGTATGTCTGCGACAGGTAACCCACTAGTGCCACTTTTCACCAATGCCCTAAAAATACCTAGGCGAGTAACATGACCTAATTCTGCTAATTGCTCAGCTGCTTTTTCAATTTTCATTCGCTAAGCTTAATAAGCCTTGCTCGCTAACGTAAATCATTTCGACAAATATGGAAATATAATGATATTTTCTCGCCATTGCTCACAAAAAATCACCCAAAGCGAAAAATACTTTTATCCCTAGAATCCGAGTTGCTTTATACTACGCGCCATTCAACGGCGATCCGCCCAATAAAGGTTTATTAAGGACTCTCATGCACGATTTGTATTACAAAGGGCGTATCCATACTCGCGTTAATCATGTTAAATCTGGTTATAACACTAAGCGTGCAGTTAAATTAGGTACTGAAGAAAACCCTTTAACGCTTAATGTTACAAGTGAAGAACGTAAAGTCGACGTTGCAGCGATTGTATTAGAGCATGCTCTATTCGCTGATATTACTGTTAACGCTGATAGTGAAGAGAATATTCTAGAGCTGGAAGGAATACTAAATAAGCCTCAAACAACACGCTTTGAAAAAACACCTAACCGTAACGATCCGTGTTCATGTGGAAGTGGTAAAAAATATAAGAAGTGCTGTGGCTAATCTGATTTGCACAGTTAGCGCTGGCGTTTGTCCTACACTCTACAACGCCAGCAACAATGTGAAATAGCGCGATTAGCTCGCCACCTTTTTAATTTCCTTTTTCAATGCCTTAACTTCATCTTTTAAACGCTCATCATTTGAAGTATCAACTTGTTTTAACAAAGCGTTCGCCTTGGATATTTGCCCATCCATCACATAAAGCTGAGCTAAGCGAAATGGAACCCATTGTTTATACATTGGCGCATCAATTTCGGTCAGTTGTAATAACGATTCAATCCCCATTGTAAGATGCTCACCTGACTCAGCAGCCACTTTTCCCAGTTGATATAAAGCTTGTTGTTTTTCAGTATCTTTCTGGCCATGTTTTACGGCGGCCGAAAAGTAAGTTCGAGCCAATCCCCAATCTTGAGCTTCTACTTGAGTTAGTCCGCGAAAGAAATACAGCTGATGACTCTGTGGGAACTGCTCAATACCTTCAGCAAGTGTTTGCTCGGTTAGCTCTGTGTTTTCCATTTTTTGATAGACCGTAGCTAAGTGAAAGAAGCCTTTTTCTGCATCAATTGATTTGAGTTTTTTAGCTAAGACAAGTGCTTCATCAACATCGCCACCAGCAATACCGGGGGCAATACGATAGAAGCCAATCAATGCTTCCAATGCTTCAATATGCTGTGGGTTGCGTTTAACTACCCGCTCCCACGCTTTGCGACCCTCTTTGGCATAACCTAACTTTGAGAAAATACTCGCCTGCTGTGCCATCGCAACCGATGCTAACCCAAAGCGATAATGCAGCTCATCATGGTCGGGGTGCTTTTCTAATAACTCTTCTAGCGAGTCATAGGCTTGTTCCGCTTTTCGCTCCCCTAACCAAATTCGCGCCTGTAAAATTGCACCTTCTAAATTGGTTTGCTGAGCTTTTGGCAGTGTAGAGAAATGTTGCGCTGCAACCTCAACATTGCCATTTTCTAGTGCCTGTGTCACATCACTTGTTGCAGTGAAGGTACTTGCAAAAGAGGCTGTTGAAATAGCTAAAGAAATACATAATGCTGTTATTGTTTTTTTCATCGTTAATCCGTCAAGTTATTATTCTCATCAGCCAATCAACTGGCAGCGTATAAAACTAGACCTAGCAAAGTTGAAAAAGTTTAATTGTTTTCAAAAGAGGGTAAGATCCTGAATTAAACACTTTCAGGATGACAGGCTGTGACAACCCCAACCCCGTCGTTCCGGCAGTGTTTTAGCCGGAATCTCGTGTTTAACACCGAAACAGAGATCCTGAATTAAACACTTTCAGGACGACAGGCTGTGAGGTCCAAATAAACATGACCAGTATGCAGGCTGTGACAACCCCCACCTCGTCGTTCCGGCAGGCTTTTAGCCGGAATCTCGCTTTTAACACCAAAACAAAGATCCTGAATTAAACACTTTCAGGATGACAGGCTGTGTGTTCCTGAATTAAACATTTTCAGGACGACAGGCTGTGTGTTCTTGAATTAAACATTTTCAGAACGACAGGCTGTGAGGTCCGAATAAACATGGCAAGTATGCAGGTTGTGACAACCCCCACTCCGTCGTTCCGGCAGGCTTTTAGCCGGAATCTCGCTTTTAACACCAAAACAAAGATCCTGAATTAAACACTTTCAGGA
>NZ_JAUYVJ010000056.1:0-7762 GCF_030689115.1 Psychrobium sp. 1_MG-2023
CCCCCATTCAGAAAAGAAGATTAACTAATAATTTAAATTCTACGACCGAACTCCATTAATAATGGGGTGATTACCATTCACCAGCACTAATATCCTCAGCACCCAGCATCACTAAGGTCGGTGACTTAAGATTACGTAGTTCATCAATAGTTAGCTTTCTCGGTATGATTTTACTGATAATTTTGCTTTCAGTCATCGCGTTAAGTAGCACCTGATAAAGCTTATTGTCACCATCGACTAAACCCGCAGCACATTGCTGTAAAAAACGTTTTTTAACGAACAAGCTAGACACCGAAGAGGAAAAAATAGCTTTCACTATATATAAAAAGCTAACACTGGAAACCGTTGCTGCTGGTGCCGTTAATATTAACTTTCGAACTCTGTCAGGGTGCGTTACGGCAAACATTGAGGCGATAAAAGAGCCCAATGAATTACCAATAATACTAACTTCGTTAAGTCCTAACCCCGCTAGTGTTTCCTCTAACCATGCATTGCTATCTTGGGTGTTTTTTAAAACCTTCGTCGGCACAGACAGTCCAACTTGATCAATCAAATCGATACAAAACACCCTTCTTTTTTTGGTCAGTTCAGGAACCATTGGCCCCCACATTCCACTTGTTGCTTGGGCTCCTGATAGTAAAACCAGTGGTTCTCCATCGAGAGGACCAGAGACAACGACATGGGTCTTACCAAAACAGGTATCTACCCATTTATCTTCAAATGGCACCGACCAAGTTGCCATGAGGAGGTTGTACGCTTTTAAAAACTTGTCTTGACCTTGTGAAGAGTCAAATACAGATATTTGTGAACTCATTTCAAATCCTTATTACCAAGTCAGCTTTCTCAAATAAAAACTGACTTGTTGAGCTTTTGTTGAGTAACCTTGAAATTTGAGCAATGATATTTCTACGATGAAAACATCGCATCGCTTTATCATTTTCAGGCATCAATAATTACTCATCGCCATTAATATATCTGTAAATTACAGTGACTATTTAGGTTGCTTCCACCTCTCTTCAGTCGGATTTATAATTTAAGGATATGGTTAAAAAATTTTTATCATTAATTAATGTATAAAAATTTATCAAAAAAAATGCCTGCCCTCTATGCGTTACATAAAGGACAAGCGGTGTTTCATTCAAAAATTGACTGATGCCAATCCTATTTTCTGTCTTAGGTTGAAGGGCTATCACACAGACTAGACCTTCCCGCTAAGTCATGCATTATTTATAACTTATCGATACGCAATGTAAATAAGGGTTGTGTGCTATCAAAGCTTCTTACTTCAAAGTAGTAATCAATATTGCTAGTCATAAAAATGCTGCAGCTTTGAGTTTGCTCATCCATGCCATTAATACAATCTTGAAGGTGCTCGCTTTTAAGTGCGATAGAAACCGTCGATGAAGGGATATCATCCAGTGGGCTTGCATCTATAATTTGTCTGGTAATTTTATAATCAGAACTCTCTGAAGGAGTGAACTTAAACCAAACAGTCGATTCAGCATTACTATCAGGGAAAGTACTTCGGTAAGGAGCTGATTCACCCGCGGTTGTTATCGGTACTGCCGAGGAAGTACTTGAACCCAACCCATCACCGTCAGACAAATAAGCTTGACTAAGTTGTTTCTTAAAGTGAGCAACCGCATCACCTGAGCTAACGAGCTCTGTAACAGCAGTATCTTGTCCCGCATTCGTAATTAAGGATGAAACCTCGGAAGAGTTTTCAAACTCAGACTCAGAAAGAGAGAAATCCACGGACATTGCACTCAATTTAGCCGAATCATCAATGGTAATACCATTATCAGGATTACCGTCTTTATCTAAGGTTTGCAGTAATCTGGTAATATTGACAACCGTTGATGAATTGATATCCGATGTTCCAGCTAAATCAAACGGAGTTACGGTGCTTCTTGCTACCACCGACGAAAATGTTAAATCACCAATAAAGAAAGTGACACGTTCACCATCAACATACTCAAATTCACCTTGGCTATTAGTTGTTCCCTCTAATGTGTCCGTTCTATAGCTGATGTTTATGACAGGGCTATCAAGAAATACACCTATGTTGTTCTTTGTCGGAGCTGGTTTCGAATCATCTTCTCCCCCTCCTCCACAGGCAGTTAATGTAGATAAAGCTAATATAGATAGTAAATTTTTATACTTATTCATTGGTGCTTCTCTTGGTTTAATCCGTAAAAAAAGTGGCTAGCAGACCATAACTAATCGACTGCATATAAAGATTAAGAAAAATTATCATATTATGAAAACGTCAATTATAGCTTCGTCGTTCAAGTTGTCTATTCAACTATTGATATAAATTAATTATTAAATCAATACGTTGGTTTATTAGTGGGCCATAACTGCCCCCTTAAAAGGCTTTCACACTGATAGGGGACTGTACTAATCAACTTGTCATTAATAAAATCGATGAAAAGTAAACGTCACTTTATAAAATGATGAGTTAAGCGAAACCAAACCCATTGTTTTCGCTTCACTAACAATTTGCTAGGCACGCTTAAAAGCGACTAACCTCTAAATCTTTTATTTTTAATTCCCATTCATTTGCATTAGGAACAATCTGTATATTTACTGTTAGGAAAGACTCTGAGTTTGGGCGAATTACCCAAAAATAATTGTTATCGGACTCAGAAGCTAAGAGCTCTCCATTGTTCCGGCTAATAATTTCATATCTAATATTATCCCACTGATATTCCGTATCGTTTTTCACTTTATAAGTAATTAGGAGACGATTTTTGCTTTTAGCATCAATGATTTTCTCTTGAGTGAACGAGAATTCACTTTCGAAATCACTAAACTCCTTATTACTCATCAAACCTGTATTCCAAAAAATAAATATAAAGAAAGGTAGCATCATGATAAGACTATAGAACTGAGGATGTTTATACCACAGCTGATACGCCTGACAATATGAACACTTTAACGCGCCGCTTTCGATCTCTTTAAAACATGATTTACACGTTTGCATCTTGCAATACTCCATTTGCCTAATACTTTGTTTAAAAAGCATAATTTTGATAAGTATAGTAATGTCAAAACAACTAAAAGCAAACTTTATTTTTACTGAATGAAAAAATGAAAAAGGAAAAAGGGACAGGCAATAATTTACGAAAGATTCTTGCTTTAAAAAAGTTGAAAAAGGGACAGGCTATATTTTATTCACTGCCGACAACTGCCAACCAAAAGAGTAAATGGGAGACTTATTTAACCCAATAACTAAGTTAAATATCTCTTCCAAACCATACAATTTTACCCACTACCCTCGCCTGCTCTTGTGTTGAAGCGAGAATTTCCCAACTTGGGTACTCAGGGTTATCACTCACTACTTTGATCCCCCCTTTTATAGGCTTCAACCTTTTCGTCATTAGGCCGTCTTCAGTGTACAGCAGGTATACGCCTTCTTTATGCACCTGTTGGTATGACATATCCACTAAAATCATATCGCCATCTTCAAGGGTCGGCTGCATACTGTCGCCTTTAACAGAAACAAAGGCGACTTTATCTGTATGCACGCCCAATTGGGATGCTAACCACTGACGAGAAAACCCAAAGTGTTCACTGACCTCTTCAGCAAAGCCAACCTGACCAAAGCCAGCACTTGCCTCTACATCAAATTTTGGTGCAATCACCAAGTCGCTCGTCTGTTTGTGATCCAACTGTTCGACGTTACGTTCACCAGTGATCAACCAGTTTAGGTCGATATTAAAGGTTTCATACAAGTGCTCTAAATATGCAAGGGAGGGTCTGCTACCACCGCGACAAATACGATAAATCGTTGAAGGTGAACGACCTGTTAACTCAGCAAAACGCTTTTTGTTACCATCAGTAAGTTGTTCTACTAAAGTAACGAAGCGGCGTGAAAAAGAAGTACTCATATTTGTCGTGTGCTTGATAAAGTGAAATTGATAAGGGCTCGACTCTAACGTCAATAAACGGCACTTTAAAGTTAAATACACCACTTTGCTAACTAAATGAATAAAAGAGCATCAAACCGCCTAACTAATCAGCAATTTGCTGCGACGCAGCCTCAACATGTTACTGAAACAAAAAATGCAACGAAAAGTGGGACAGGCAAACGTTTGTAAGCTTCATATTACGCTTCTCTTCAAAATTTAATGCCATATTAAAGCGGAAAAATTAAGCAGGAGTTGCTTTTATACCTCGCCGTTTAATTTAACAGGCAGGGCTAACTAACCCTAAGGAAGACTCAATATGTCTAAGCTTCAACATGAAAAAACTAACCAACGCCTTTGTACCAACAACGGCGATGTGCTGCTGCACAATCTCTAAGTTTAAACTCTCTACCAGCAAAATTGCCATACTGGCGCCTAAACTCTTTTACGCTTTCTATCCAGTCATCACCATTAATTACTAAGGTATCTAATATTTTGGGTTCTTCACTATTTATATAGCCCCTTTTCCTTGGGTCAATATGACGCCCGCTCCAATCAACTAACTCAAAATAATCAGCATAGGAAAAAGGCAAGGCTTTCGTATCGCTAGTCGCTGAAAAAGGTAGCAGCGCAAGCGGTTGGGCGTGAGGTTTATAATCAGACTTCGGGTTCTTTTTATGTTTTTGGTGTGCATTAAACTGTCGTATTCGCTCTTGAATTGAAGTAAAGTCACTTTGCTCAAGGTTTGGGGCAACGCCTGCCCTTATTGGGTTTAAATCAACATAAGCCATACAACTTAAAAGTGCGGTTTCATCGAGCAAGGCTTGTGATTTAAATCGCCCTTCCCAAAACTTGCCTGTACATGCATCTTCTTTATTCGCTCGACGGGAAATATGCTCGTTCAAGCATTTCATAAACCATGAAATGTCATACAAACGTTCACGCCAGCATTGGACTAGTGTTTCGATTTGTATCATTTCGCCCGGTGAACTTGAGCCACGAATTAAATAATTATCAACGAGCACATGACCATTAAATAACCGATACCAACGTTCAATCACTTCACCTACTGACCAGCTATCAACTGTGTCTTTATCTACTTGCAGAACTAAGTGATAGTGATTGCTCATAATAGCATAGGCTGCGATATTGATTGAAAAGACAGACGATAAGAACTTTATTCGTTTAATTAACCATTGCCGCCGATGATCATAGTTTTTGTTGCTGTATGGGTCATCGCCACATAGAAAACTACGTCGCACACACCGATTAATTACGTGGTAATAAGAAGTAGCGTTTAGGTCAATTAGCTGATTTCGTGCGCGAGTCATAATTACTATCCATAGCGATAAAAATATAACCCTAGTCGAGATTTTTAACTTAACAAATTATGTACTCTAATTTATGTCTGTCCTATTGTTTTGTTGCTATTGTTTTGTTAAAACAGAATGGATGCCCAAGCTAGGTTATTTAGATATGAAAGCAGCGAAGTTATCGATTAGTAACTATATCAATGATTATTACAATCGATATCGGCCACATCAATTTAATGATGGGCTTTCGCCATTATTAGCAGAGAACGAATACTTAGAAACCTCTAACAAGATGGCCAGTTTTACTTGACCACTTCAGAATGAGCGCGAGCCTAGTGTTACGCGTCCACCTTAATTGGCTTGTTAGCCAGAAACTTCTGCTGAACTAGCAAATGAGCTGCAATACCGAACCACCCCATTGTAGGAATAGCCCATAACCGTTGAATTAACCCATTAATCTCTTGAGGGATAAAGCCTGCATAGATAAACCAAAACATAAATACGTGTAACAGAGTAACCAAAACTGAAAAATTTTCAAATGCCCGAGAGTTAATAATGTTTTTGAAATCTAGTGCAAATGACATTGGAACAATAATCATGAATATAGATAGGTTATATAAAAGGTGTAGAGGCGTTTCCAGTGTCCAGACGCCAGCGCTAATCATGCTTATGCCGAGTAAGAAAGAAGAGAGTGAGGTCGAAGAAAACCTCTTGATGTAGCTATAAACACCAACAGCAAAGATGCACATAGATAAACCGATAACTATGTCTGCGCCCCTATGAGTATAAGCAAAAGCGGGGGACTCTAGTGCCACATGACTGATACTTTTTGCCATGAAGTCAAAATCAGGGATCACCATCCCGATTCCGATATTAATTATTGAAACCAACCAAACGATATGAGCTTGTTTTAACATCCAAAAAGTTAATTTATTCACCTGAATCTCCATTTCTGGCTAACGCCGTTTTAAGCGGCAAATTGCAGTTGGCTAAAATAAGTGAGGCACGAACAAAAAGCCAACTGTAATTTGTCCGACTTGAAAACCCTTGTTATGTGCGTTACTTAATTGGCAAATAAATATCTGTAATTACTTCATTTTCTGAAGATTCAGGAAAGAAGCAAACCCTTTCTAAGAATATTGGAAAGTCTCTCAATTCATAATGCGACTCTTCAAGCCATTTAGAATAAAGGAAATTTATCAGCACACTAAGGTAATCATCACTACCAATATGGCGAATGACAGCACACCTTCCTTTAGGGATAACTTTGTTTACAATACCCTCAGGGCTCTCTTCTACTTCGCACTCAATAGAACAACAAAGATCTAACCTATATTCATCTGGTGCGGTAACATTTGGATCATCATATAATAAATTGAATGTTTTACTCTTGCTAGGTGGAAAACGATTTTCTTTTCTCCATTCAATAAACTTATTTATAGTATTACCAAGTAAATCTGGCGCCCCTCTGTGCTCCATTGTAGCTACTAGTGTTTCAGGAAATTCTACGATCCCTACGTTTATATTAACTTTATCAGTCATGATCTTTGTCCTCAGTTTCAGAATTGGTTCATATTTAGAATGCCAAGGAGTCCAATCAGGAGCCAGACTAAAGCCAGATGGACTTTGATTGAATATTTTTTTGAAAGCCCTACAAAATCCTTCATGACTTTCATAACCGCATGCCAGTGCAACATCAACAACCTTTGTTTCACTTCGATAAGCTAGTTGATATGCAGCCCTTTTAAGTCGAAGTAATTTAACAAGTGACATCACAGACATGCCAAAGAAGGCTGAGCACTGTCTGTGAAAGTGATACTTTGACAGATATGCTAATTGGCAAAGTTTTTCAATATCAAGATCTTCATCAAGGTTAGCTTCCACATAGCTAAGTACTTCAATAAATCTGTTTTGATATTTTACCATTTCAATACTCCCCTTCTCCTCAGCCACTAGATAATAATACCTATCAATTTAATTATCTTGACCAAAGTTGCTGAATACTGAAAGCACATAACGCCCTCGTTAATGGGCAAAATTTAATTGGCTAAAATTGTTGAGGGACGAAACACAGCCAACTGTATTTTGTCCTGATTTAACAGCTTGTTATGTTTTTTATGCTACAAACTATCAATTTGCTTAAAGTAACGGCTTAACGCCAAAATTACGATAGATATTGTAGGTAATAGCACTACACCTATTTTTAGATATAAATCAGAAGTAGTTTCGAACGCTGTATTACCTAGAATTAAACCAAGTCCTATTCCAGCTAGTAAACCAAAAATTGGCAAAAGAATAAGTAATAGTTTTAATGTAGATTTAATACTCATTTTATTTGAGTGTATAACGGCTGTATCCAAAATTGACTCCCTTTAAGAAAAGCATAACGCCACGCTAATGGGCAAATTGCAGTTGGTTAAAATAGCGACGCAGGAGCAAAAAACAACTGTAATTTGTCCTGTTGAGCGCCTTGTATGGATAATAAACCCATCTTATTTACTAAATAAATCTAGTTTCCGGTAAAGTGAGACCCAGGCT
>NZ_JAUYVJ010000057.1:0-5948 GCF_030689115.1 Psychrobium sp. 1_MG-2023
TCAATGCTAAGAGATGGAGTGATGTGGGAAGCGCCAAAAGTATGAAATTAACTATTGACGCCATAGTCTCTTGTTAGCCCTTATTTTTGTATTGTTGCAGTGATAGCACCAGCCCCAACGAGCATGCCACCACTAACCTTATTAAAACCGTTTTGAAATTTAACTGAACTTACTTTGCTACGCAATATACCTGAAAATGTGGCATAAAACGAAACGCTTGCTGTCGATACAGCAAGAAAAGTTACAGCCATAATTAACATTTGAGGCAAAAAAGGTGCATTAGCATTAATAAATAAAGGAAAAAATGCCATAAAAAATATAATACCTTTGGGATTAAGTGCAGTTACCACTAAAGCATTGAAATAAACAGAGCCTTTCTGCATCTGTTTTGGAGCAACTTCTGCAACACTTACTTTTGTACGAAAAGCTTTGATACCTAGATATATTAAATATAACGCCCCAGCCCATTTTAGAATAGTAAACAGTGTTGCTGATGTTGCTAATAGAGCACCCATACCGACAAATGAAAAACTCATGGCAATGACATCACCAGATAATGTACCTGCAACTAAAGGAGTAACAGATTTTTTTCCGTACTCTAATGCTTGTCCCATAACCAAAAATACAGTTGGGCCTGGTGAAAAACATAAAATCATTGATGCGGCAATAAATGAAATCCAAACTTCAATACTCAATTGATTCTCCAATGAGGGCTAACGCCCCCATAAGCCGTGAGCAATGCTGGCACAATTTGTTGCGCCTTTTTTCTTTTGCAACCAATGTGATAGCGTTGCGAATCGGACTTAATGGGCTTGTTAAATGCCTTTAAAAGTCCAAACTTGCTTGAAAAACAGTCTGTGGAATGTCTAAAACCATTCCCCTATTAATAGAGTACTTGTCAAAAACATACTGCTTAATTGCTTCTTCGTTACGCCTTGGAATTTTCGTGTCAGCAATAAGAATTGACTCAGATGCTTCTAGCTCTAATGGATCTACAATGGAAATTTTGTTTACAAATTTAGCGACAAACTCTGATTTTTTTAAACAATCATATTGGGGAGATTGGTCATTAATTAGTAGCCTAGCTATTCCAGTGCTTCCATTGATGACAAATGCCCCATCAATAATATTTTTATTCCTTAAAAATAGGCTTTCGGAAAAATAGTAACACCACTTTGCTTCATTTGAAGCTGAGTCAACATCAATAATACTTTTACGCCCATAGAACGTTGATTCAAATTGTTTAACTTGTGTTGATGGGTTAACCCCACTTGTCACAACAAATAAAAAGCAATATTTACTATTAGTATTAGATTTTTGAGCTGCTAACTGCTTAATGCCTTTTTCAATAACATTAGATATAGTTCGCCAGTAGCCAGTTGTATGTGTTCTTTGATATACCTCACCGCTCTCAAGTGTAGATTTTTGCTCTTCATGCACCGTTTGTGCATCAAATTTTTCTTTCAACTCGATTAGTACATTATCCTTGCCACGAACAATAAAGTCAGGAGTTTTCTCTTCTGTCTCTTCTATTTTTTCTGCTATCAAGTCAAATTTTTTGAGGTAGCCAATAACTGTATCTTCAATATCACTACTGGGCATGGAATCTCCGTTGGCATTTAACGCCCCCGTAAGCCGTGAGCAATGCTGGCGCAATTTGTTGCGCCTTTTGTTTTTGCAACCAATGTGACTTCATTACGAATCTGCCTTGACGGGCTTGTTATAAGCGCTTCAATCAGATTCATTATTAAATTTGAAAGTCACGTTGAAGCAACGTTCTGAATATTTAGACTCATTGAATTTCCAACGTTTCAAAGCACGAAGTGATTCTTTATCGAAAACCCTCTTAGGTTCAGCTCGCAATATCTTAGACTCAAAAATATTGCCGTCCCCGTCTACAAGAATTTTAAAGTCAACGTACGCTGAATTAAATCTATCGGAGTGAATAGGCCACTTTGCCTTTTCACTTTTAATCAATTGAAATCTCTCGCCGATGCAAGATTCTACTTCAAAAGTATCCGTTGTAATAAACGCCACTAAGCTAGCAGCGAATAATTGAGATATCATCATAGCTTATAACGCTTACATAAGCGGAAATTTACAGTTGGCTAAAATGTTTGAGGAACGAAAAACAGCCAACTGTAAATTTTCCGTTTAATGTTCTTGTTAGTTTTTGTCTTGCAACTCTACTCTTTTTAAAGCGATTGAAGCAACTATACCTGCGAAAACTGCAAACCCCATAAAACCTATAATAGATTGAATGGTTGCAATAACCTCTGCAACAATATCGTTAGGAACTATATTACCGTAACCCAGTGTTGTGAGTGTTACGGTACTAAAGTAAAAGTGTTTCCAAGTGCCTTGAATTTCATTTCCACTCGCGTCTACAACACTCCCAAACATATAAAGACAGGCAAATAACGCTATATAGTTGAGAATAATAAAAGGAACACTAATTTTTAGCATCGCGGAATCATAAACAGGCTGAGAAGATTGCTTAATTATCAAAGCCCAAGGCTTGTAAACACCTTGTGAAAACCATAAGCCAAAAAGCATAAATACTATATAAGGCCAAGGTGAATACCAAGCTGTAGCCCAATAAAACAAGTGAGTAAAAAGAATAAATATTAAAACAGATGCTCTAATTCGAAACTCTGAAGAAAAGGCAAATTGGGCGAATCGAGTTTGAGCTAACCAATTGGAAAATTTGATTAATCGGCTTTGTTCTTTATTTTCCATAACTTAATTCAAACTCCGATCAATGGATTAACACTGAGAAAACTAACGCCGCATTAAGCGGTGAGTAATAGTTTGCCAAAATGTGTAGCGAAGCGGAACCGGGCAAACTGTTACGAGTCCGTTTTAAATGCCTTGTTATATGCCCCATTCAACGGCACTAACACCGTCAATACTTTTAACAATTGTTTCTAGTTTACTTTTAACTTTTATCTCAGCAGTTCTATCGGCCTTTCCAAATAACTTTTTGAGGAAAGGAATCCTTTGCTCAGGCCAAATTTGCCAAAGTGGAATTCGGGTTTCTTCATCGTTTTTGCCCATAAAAATATCAACCGAAACCCCTTCTACATTTGCCTCTATTGAGAACATATAATCGGAATCGACCGGTTCATTTGGATCAAAGCTTAATTTGGTGAGTTCAGAGTACACGTAATCAGCCAATTCCTTGGAAGAATCAAATTTGTTTGTTTGGAAATATAAGTTTTGATTCATGCGCAATCCTTTAAGGGCATATAACGCCACGTTAAGTGGCAAAAAATTGTTGGCTAAAATTAGCGACGCAGGAGCAAAAAGCCAACTGTTTTTTGTCCATTTGAACGCCTTGTTAGTTGCTGATAGTTAAGCACATTTTTCCAACCAACAACACTTAAAATAATTTACTGAAAGTGATAGCTAAATAACAGCCACCACAACTTTACTACCAATCGTGAACTTTGAGCCTTAAACACAAAAGTTAATTATTTTCCCAAAATGTGTAAGGCGAAAACTGATTACCCAAAAGTAAAAAGCAACATTATAAACGCTAAAAATTGAAACATTAAAGGAAGGAGAATAACAGCAATCCTTTGATGTGAAGTGCCAAAATTAGCAAGTAAATTTACTCGCATAAGTTGTGGCAACTAACGCCTCGTTAAGAGGCAAATAATATGTTGGCTAAAATAAGCGACGCAGGAGCAAAAGCCAACTGTTATTTGTCCTGCTTTAACGACTTGTTATATTTTTGATATACAAAGCCGCCAATAAATGCTGCAACAGGAACTTTAATAAGCATAAATGCAGGTGATATCCATTCTGCACCAACTAGTCCATAGCCACTGTACCAGTATGCGCTTAAACAAAAGTACGCTACACCTGAAACCAACCCGATCCAAACTTTCTTAGAGGCTGAGATTACAACGGCTAAATATGCTCCGAATACAGTAACTATGAAAGATAAAGAAAAATCGGTAAAAACTCTACTGAATGGAACATTTCCATCAAATGGGTAAGGGCCAAAAAGCATTGGCAATAGAGTCCCCGGTAAAACTACGGAACCTTTTAGTATTATTATGAAGCCAATTATTATGGCGAAACCATCCCTGAGGTAATTCATGTAACTCCTAAATTCGAGAAAAATATAACAGTATATTAGTCAGACTTCTTATCAAACTCGACTAAAATATTTTATTAAAAAAGCTAATTTAAAATAAAAAACCCAATTAATCAATTAATTAAAAATTCGGCTCTCGTCTATTCTCACTTTTTCCACTGTGGAGAAATTGCTTAGACTGTAAAAAGAGAGAAATAAAGTGAAAATATCCAAAAAGCATCAAAATTAATATAAGTTTAATCAGCACGTTAGGTTACCGGCGTTGTTTTCACACACGGGAAAAAGAGAGAAATAAATAGGTCTTAAATTTGATATTTTTAACATCTTTACTATAACTGTATATCCACACAGTAAAAGTAAGGGTAAAAAAATGTCCTCCCCGTTCTTAGAAAGTGTTCGAGATGTTTTACGCACAAAACATTACAGCCTACGCACCGAAAAAAGCTATTTGTATTGGATTAAGTATTACATTTTGTTTAATGATAAACGGCACCCTAGTGATATGGGGGCGACAGAAGTCAATCGATTTCTAACACACCTAGCAGTAAATCGTGGGGTCAGCCCTGCAACGCAAAATCAAGCGCTTTGCTCTATCGTCTTCATGTATAAGCATACAATCATGCGTGATTTAGTAGGGTTACAGTTTTCATACGCCAAGAAGCCCAAAAATATGCCTACGGTATTAGACCCTGTTGAAGCAACGAAAATATTGAGTAAGATATCGGAGCCGTACCAGCTAATTGCTGCGCTACTTTATGGAAGTGGTTTACGTCTAAATGAAGCATTGGGCTTACGTATCAAAGACATTGATTTTTCTAATAAGACCATATTCGTTTTCAGAGGCAAAGGGAAGAAAGATAGACTATCGTTACTACCTCAATCCCTAATAAGCGACCTCAAGTCCCAGATAGCTAAGGCAACTAAGTTGCATCAGCGAGATTTGGATGATGGCTACGGGTTGAGTTCGGTGCCAGCTTCATTATTTCGAAAGTATAAGTTCGCACTGAAAGATTTGAGCTGGCAGTATTTATTCCCTTCTTCTTGCCGCTGTAATCACCCTGTTGATAATTATATATGTCGACATCATGTTCACCCTTCATCATTTGCTAAGGCACTACGTAAAGCTAAACTTCAGACCGATGTTGCCAAACGAGTCTCGGCGCATACTTTCAGGCATAGTTTCGCCACAGCCTTATTACAAAATGGCGCGGATATCAGAACCGTTCAAACGTTACTGGGTCACAGTGATTTACGAACCACCGAGATATATACCCATGTAGTTGGTAGTCAATTTGCGGGGA
This sequence comes from Psychrobium sp. 1_MG-2023, assembly GCF_030689115.1. Taxonomy (NCBI): domain Bacteria; kingdom Pseudomonadati; phylum Pseudomonadota; class Gammaproteobacteria; order Alteromonadales; family Shewanellaceae; genus Psychrobium; species Psychrobium sp. 1_MG-2023. Next base: position 5,407 of record NZ_JAUYVJ010000057.1, read on the forward strand.
CAATTAGCCCGTTTGATCATATCCGACTACAGATTGCAAACAGCTAGCAGTTAACATGGCATTAGGGCTTTGGTAAGTGGCACAGTTGAAGTTTAGAAAGCTGGTGTGAGATCCCGCATAAAAGACTTGCGGGATGACGGGGATATTGCTAAATGACAGGGTTATATTTCGGCATCAGACAATCCTTATTTAAAAGCCCGAATGGTATGTTATTAGCAAGCGTTTAACCGCAGGGATGCGGTTTGCGAGCGTTCCATGGATGGCCTTGAGCGGCTTGCGATTAACATGGCGTTGGTGTTTTGGTAGCTGGCAAAGTTGAAGGTTAGACAAGCGGTGTGAGATCCCGCATAAAAGACTTGCGGGATGACGGAGTTATGTTGTGGGATGTCGGGGTTTAGGCAATAAAAAAGGCTGCAAAAGCAGCCTTTTCAATAAAGATAAACCAGCTATTACCAGCCTGTTTTCTCTTTAAGTGCAACACCGATGTCTGCTAGTGAACGTACAGTCTTAACGCCTGCAGCTTCTAGAGCAGCTGGATATAT
>NZ_JAUYVJ010000058.1:0-4975 GCF_030689115.1 Psychrobium sp. 1_MG-2023
TGAGCTTTGGCTTTTGCTTTGGCAACAGCAGCGGCAATGCGTGCTTTTTTGTCGTCGGCAGCGCTATTCACTGACGGTTCTGCCTCTTCTAATGCCTCAGGAGATTCATCCGGCTGTGCTTTTTTAGCCTGAGTTTTGGCTTTTGCTTTGGCAACAGCAGCGGCAATGCGTGCTTTTTTGTCATCGGATGTATTCTCTACTGACACTTCGGTGACAGTCTTTGAAACTTGCTCGTCGTTATGTGAAGGTTTAGCTTGCGATTTTTTAGCTTTTGCTCTCGCAATTGCTGCTGCAACGCGAGATTGCTGTTCATTTTGAGACGTCGAATCTGCTTCTGTTGTAGAGCTGTTCGCTTGAGCTTTTTTGGCTTTTGCTCGGGCGATCGCTGCGGCAACGCGATCGTTAGGTTGTTCTTTGGTCGGCTCTTCTACTGATTGCCCAGCTTTTTTAGCTTTTACTCTGGCGAGAGCTGCAGCAATCGCGTCTTGATCTTTATTTCCTGCCATCGCTGCTTTACGTTTTTCTGCCGCTAGTCGGCTGCGTTCTTCACGTTCCTGCTTGTCACGCTCTAAACGTGCTTGACGAAGCTCATAGCGCTCCTTGGCACGGGCTGCTTGTAGTTTTTCTTGTTCGGCCGTTCTAATTTCAGCTTTAGCAACACGATAATATTGAACGAGTGGGATTGCACTAGGGCAAACGTATGCACAAGCACCGCATTCAATACAGTCAAATAGATCGTGTTCGATGAGTTTATCGTGGTCTTTATCTTTGGCAAACCACTGTAATTGCTGTGGCAATAACTCTGCAGGACATACTTGTTCACAGTCACCACAACGAATACAGTTTTGCTCAGAAGGGGCATCTGGTAACTCATTAATACTGGCCGCAATAATACAGTTTGTTGCTTTAACAACTGGCGCACTAATATCATGCAAAGCAAAACCCATCATTGGTCCTCCCACGATGATTTTTTGTTTGCTTGCTGGTTTAAAACCACACTGCATAAGGAGGGTTTCAATACTAGTACCTAGCGGCACTTGGTAATTACCCGGGCGAGACACTAAATCACCAGAAACAGTAACAATACGCTCTAACAGAGGTTGTCCATGAGTAACCGCTTGATTAACTGCGTAGGCGGTTGCAACGTTTTGTACAACTACACCAATATCTGCTGGCAGCTTTCCTTTTGGTATTTGTTTACTCGTCAGTACTTCGATTAACTGCTTTTCTCCTCCAGCGGGATAAACGGTTGGTATTGGGCGAACCAGTATATGCGAGTCGACATTAGCAACAGATAGCGCTTTCTCCATGGCTTTGATTGCTTCAGGCTTATTATCTTCAATAGCGATAATGACACGCTTTGGCGAGATTAGTTGTTTAAGAGTTAAGATACCCTGAACAATATCATTGGCACGGTCTCGCATTAACGAATCATCAGCAGTGATATAAGGTTCGCACTCAACGCCGTTAAGAATTAAATAATCAATGGGTCTTTTAGTTGACAGTTTTACCGATGTTGGAAAGCTTGCACCACCTAACCCGGTGATACCACTTGCTTTTACTCGTTCTAAAATTTCAGCTGGTGTCGCTTGCGTCGATAATGGTGCGAAGACAGGATGTGCCTGCTCGTCAGTGTCATTGACTGTTAACGTTATTGTTTCTGTTGTTAATCCAGAAGGGTGACAGGCTGGGTGTTGGCAGATGGCAGTAATGGTGCCATCTGATGGTGCCAATACATTTGCAGAGATAAATCCGTCAGCTTTTGCTAGGACCTGGCCTTTAGTAACATTATCACCAACGGCTACACACACAACGGCTGCTGCGCCACTGTGTTGTGAAAGTGGGATAAATAATTGTTGTGGTACCGGGAGCAAACTGATTGGTTGATCCTTGGTGCGCTCTTTTCGGCTGGGTGGGTAAATACCACCGTGAAACTGCCACAATTGACCATCATCGACTAAGTTTAGAATAGTTTTCACGTTATGACTCCAACTGCTTAATAGGAATCAGAGTTAATTGAGCGTTCCAATTCTTGGTCGTTTGTTTGACTGGTATCATTTCTATACAGTCAACAGGGCAAGGTTCAACACAAAGATCACAGCCAGTACATTCATCGGTGATAATCGTATGCATTTGTTTAGTCGTTCCTAAAATTGCATCGACTGGGCAGGCCTGAATACACTTGGTACAGCCAATACAATCATCTTCGATGATAAAAGCGACTTTCTTTACTGGTTCTTCGACTTCCTCGCCTTGAGCTGGTGGAATATCGACATTCATCATATCGGCAATGATTTCTATTGTCTGTTGACCGCCTGGAGCACACTTATTGATAGCGTCCCCATTGGCAACCGCTTCAGCATAAGGCTTACACCCTGGATAGCCACATTGGCCACATTGCGTTTGCGGTAAGATAGCATCAATTTTTTCTGCAATAGGATCTTCTTCAACTTTAAACTTGATTGAAGCAAACCCCAATAGAACACCAAAGATGAGCCCTAATGCACTAAGGACTAGGATTGCGATTAAAATAACTGTCATTTACTTCACTAACCCCGTAAATCCACTGAATGCCAATGACATTAAGCCTGCGGTAATCATCGCAATTGAAGCGCCTTTAAATGGGGCTGGTACGTCTGCGGCCGCTAAACGTTCCCGCATCGCCGAGAATAAGATTAATACTAGAGAGAAGCCAAGTGCCGCGCCAAAACCGTAAACAATTGAGTCAATAAAATTATGATGCTCATTGGTGTTTAATAATGCGACGCCAAGAACTGCACAGTTAGTGGTGATCAGCGGTAAAAAAATACCCAGCATGCGATATAGTGCAGGACTGGTACTACGCACCACCATTTCAGTGAACTGTACAACAACGGCAATAACTAAGATAAAGCTAAGGGTGCGCAAATATTCAATATTTAATGGGACTAACAAGTAGTGGTTGACTAGATAGCTGCATAAAGACGCAATAGTTAAGACAAACGTAGTCGCCATCGACATTCCAATTGCGGACTCAAGTTTGCTGGAGACCCCCATAAAGGGACATAAACCTAAAAACTTAACTAGTACGAAGTTATTGACTAAAACTGTACCAATTAGCAGTAAAAAATACTCAACCATTAGCGTTAATTGACCTAAAAAACAATGGGCGTATTATCCTTGTTTATTCACTTAGAAACAACCTTGTATGTTGTAAGTGTTAGCGCCAAGACTTAGTTATTTAACGTCACTTGCACAAGATCAAAATAAACTGAAGACCCAAGGTGTCATTGCTTATGCATTCTGGGTCTATTTTATAATTTATTGCATCTATTTTATTTTGATTTACACTTGCCGCCTGTTTTTACACCACAAATGAAATTTTATGAACAAAACTACTCCTGCTTATGGGCCTATGCTGATCTTGTCCGTTGCGATGTTGCTGTGGGCAAGTTCTTTTATTGCGCTAAAAGTCGCTTTTGCAAGCTACTCACCGATGTTTGTAATCTGGGCGAGAATGATGGTAGCTGGAGCCTGCTTTGTATTTTTTATTAAGCAGTTCTTTAACTTTGAGTATCGAGCCGGTGATTATAAGCTCTTAGGGCTGATGGCATTGCTTGAGCCATGCTTTTATTTCGTCCTTGAGGCAGAGGCATTGCTAAATACCTCTGCATCTCAAGCAGGGACTATTACCGCTATTTTACCGTTACTAATCGCAGTTATCGCATTTTTCACACTTGGAGAGCGGATCACTCGCCGCCAACTAGTGGGCTTTTTGCTTGCTTTTGCTGGGGTGATTGGCCTGTCACTAGGCAGTGAAGTGACTGAAGATGCGCCAAACCCTTTATGGGGAAACTTTTTAGAGTTTTTAGCGATGTGCTGTGCAGCTTGCTATAGTGTGTTATTAAAACGTTTTAGTGCGCGTTACTCGCCTGTATTTCTTACGGCATTCCCTGCGTTTGTTGGCATCATTTTTTTCACCCCGTTTATGTTGTTAGAGCCCTTTCCAACGCACTTTGACAGTTTCGGGGCAGGGGCGATTATCTATCTAGGGGCAGTGGTCACCCTTGGTGCATATCTTTGCTATAACTATGCCATTGCGCGAGTGCCGGTGACCATTGCTGGCTCGTTTAGTAATTTGATACCTGTATTTACAGTGTTACTCGCTTGGTTATTACTCAATGAAACATTAACAATGAGTCAATTAGCAAGTTGTGCTTTGGTGGGGGTGGGCGTATTAATTAGTCAGCGTACAAAAAAGGTACCGCAACAGTTATGTACTGCTTCGTAGTGAAAGGGTATGGCACCTCTTAACCTCTTTGTTGTCTAGAAAGGGGTTATTGGTGATATCTTAATTAGCGGTTGCGATTCGTTAATAACAACTGAAGTTTGATGTGATAAGACGAATTGCTAAGCAGTGTGGCGTTTTTTTGAGCATACCCGTTACTTTTCTTATAGGAAGGTAACAAAAGATTAAACGGCTGGGGGCAATTTAAGGCAGTAATAGCTGCTCTACAGGACAAATGACAGGGATGTTTTTTGCAAATAGGACAGTAAATTAGTTACTTACCTTTCATGGGGTAGGGCTAGCTATGATAATTGAACGAACTTGATGCGTGTTCTGCGCCAAAACCTCAAAAACCATCCCTGAGTTTTCTCCTAACATCCACTCTCTTAAAGGTCGCTGATGACAGATAGTAGGGGATGTCGAAGGGGGAACAGTTGATACAAATGTTTTTTATGCAATTAAAAATATACAACAGTTAACTGCGACATAGCCTTTTATAGGGGCACTGTACAAGTACTCTAGTCCATTAATAAAATTGATATTAGGATAGAAAAAATAATTTAAGTCAAGAGATCAAGATAATTTAAAAGGAAGAACAAGATTGTCTGGGTAATACAGAATAGAAAGATAAATGGCTCCCCAAGCTGGACTCGAACCAGCGACATACGGATTAACAGTCCGCCGTTCTACCAACTGAACTATTGGGGA
>NZ_JAUYVJ010000059.1:0-4956 GCF_030689115.1 Psychrobium sp. 1_MG-2023
GGTCAACGTGGCCGATAGTACCAACGTTAACGTGCGGCTTGGAGCGGTCAAATTTTTCTTTAGACATGATATAGCCTTTTTATATATATGTTAAAACCAATACCTAATGTGGTAAGGGTCAAATTAAATTTTTATCGTTTGCCAGAGACTACTGCATCAGCAATATTCTGTGGCGCTTCACTGTACTCTAGGAACTCCATAGAGTAGGAAGCTCGGCCCTGTGTAGCAGAACGTAGATCGGTAGCATAACCGAACATTTCTGATAAAGGAACCTTAGCGAAAACTAGTTTAATACCAGCAACGCCATCTTCCATCCCTTCAATCATGCCGCGGCGACGGTTTAGATCACCAACAACATCACCCATCCAGTTTTCTGGCGTGGTTACTTCAACCTTCATCATTGGTTCAAGTAAGACAGGACTTGCGTCGAGCGCGCCTTGTCTAAAGCCCATAGAACCAGCCACTTTAAAGGCTACTTCATTTGAGTCAACATCATGGTATGAACCATCGATAAGCGTTACTTTAATATCAAGCATCGGGTAACCAGCGACAACGCCCTGGTTCATCGAGTCATGACAACCCTTATCAACAGCACTAATGTATTCCTTAGGAACAGCACCACCAACGATTTCATTAAAGAATTCGTAGCCGGCGCCCTGCTCATTAGGCTCTAGTTTAAGAACAACATGACCATATTGGCCACGGCCACCAGATTGACGTACAAACTTACCCTCTGCTTCCACAGTACTACGGATAGTTTCACGGTATGCAACCTGAGGCTTACCGACGTTACAATCAACGCCGAATTCACGCTTCATGCGATCTACAATAATATCTAAGTGCAGCTCACCCATACCTGAGATAACAGTCTGACCCGTTTCAGCATCGGTTTCGACGCGGAATGACGGATCTTCAGCCGCTAGTTTACCTAGGGCAATTGCCATCTTCTCTTGAGCAGCTTGCGTTCTTGGCTCTACTGCAATCGCAATAACAGGCTCTGGGAACTCCATGCGCTCTAAGATAACTTTGTTATCAGGGTCACATAAAGTATCACCAGTAGTTACATCTTTGAGACCGATAGCCGCGGCGATATCGCCAGCACGGACTTCAGTGATCTCGTTTCGATCATTAGCGTGCATTTGCACGATACGGCCTAGACGCTCACGTTTCTGCTTAACAGAATTATAGACGTGAGCACCAGACTCAACTACGCCTGAATAAACACGCATGAAAGAAAGCGTCCCCACGAATGGGTCGGTAGCAATCTTAAATGCTAATGCTGCAAAAGGTTCATCATCACTCGACGGACGTGTTACTTCGTTATCGTCCATATCAACACCAGTGATTGCTTTTACTTCAGTCGGTGCAGGCAAGTAATCTACGACAGCGTCGAGAACGGCTTGCACACCTTTATTTTTGAAGGCAGAACCACAAGTTGCTAATACGATTTCGTTTGCTAGTGTACGTTGGCGAAGCGCGGCTTTAATCTCTTCTTCAGAGAGTTCACCTTCTTCAAGATACTTATCCATTAGTTCTTCAGTTGCTTCAGCAGCTGCTTCTACTAATTCTTCACGAAGCTCTTCTGCACGACCTTGTAAATCGGCAGGGATCTCTTCATAAGTGAATGATGCACCTTGATCATCTTCGCTCCAGTTAATCGCCTTCATCTTAATCAGGTCGATTACGCCTTTGAAGTCTTCTTCCGTTCCAATATTTAAATGGATTGGAACACACGTAGCGCCAAGACGGTTGCGAATTTGATCGACAACCACTTCAAAGTCTGCACCAGTACGGTCCATCTTATTAACGAAGACTATGCGAGGCACTTCGTATTTATCGGCTTGACGCCATACAGTCTCAGACTGCGGCTCCACACCTGATGAACCACAAAAAACAACAACGGCCCCATCAAGCACACGTAGTGAACGTTCAACTTCAATGGTGAAGTCTACGTGTCCAGGTGTATCAATAATATTGATACGGTGCTGTTTGAACTGTTTTTCCATCCCCGACCAAAAGGTTGTAGTGGCAGCAGAAGTGATCGTGATACCACGCTCTTGCTCTTGCTCCATCCAATCCATAGTCGCAGCGCCATCATGAACTTCACCAATCTTATGAGAAAGACCGGTGTAGAACAAAACACGCTCAGTTGTCGTGGTTTTACCCGCGTCAACGTGGGCAACGATACCGATATTACGGTACAGTTCAATGGGTGTATTACGTGCCAAAATGATGTTTCCTATATACAACAAACGCAATGTTCAGAAGCTGTGCAACTGCCCATCGCGTTTTTAAAACTATTTTACCAACGGTAGTGTGCGAATGCTTTGTTCGCATCTGCCATACGGTGTACGTCTTCACGTTTCTTAACTGAAGCACCCTTGTTATCAAGAGCGTCAACTAATTCACCAGCTAGGCGTTGAGCCATAGATTTTTCACCACGCTTACGCGAGAACTCAACTAACCAACGCATAGCTAATGCGTTACGACGTACTGGACGTACTTCTACAGGTACTTGGTAAGTAGAACCACCAACACGGCGAGATTTTACTTCCACTGTAGGACATACGTTTTCTAGTGCTTGTTCGAATAATTCAACATGGCCTTTACCTGATTTCTCAGCAGCGATGTCTAATGCACCGTATACGATTTTTTCTGCGGTAGATTTCTTACCGTCAACCATTACGATGTTTACGAATTTTGCCAGGATCTCTGATTTAAATTTAGGATCTGGAAGGATTTTTCGTTGACCTATGACGCGTCTTCTTGGCATCTTAATTCTCCAATGTATTTCAGGTTACCCCAAAACAGGTTAATACTTAGTTTCGTTTGCTTGGCCTTACTGTCGGAGAGCTATTAAGCCTTAGGCTTTTTAGCACCGTACTTAGAGCGACCTTGACGACGATCAGCTACGCCAGAACAATCTAATGTTCCACGTACTGTATGGTAACGAACACCAGGTAAATCTTTAACACGACCACCGCGGATTAAGATCACGCTATGCTCTTGTAAGTTATGACCTTCACCACCGATGTATGAAGTTACTTCGAATCCGTTAGTTAAACGAACACGAGCAACTTTACGTAGTGCTGAGTTAGGTTTTTTAGGTGTAGTAGTATATACACGAGTACATACACCACGACGTTGTGGACAAGCTTCTAAAGCAGGTACGTTAGTTTTTGATACCTTCTTTGTACGAGCGTTGCGCACTAGTTGATTAACTGTTGCCATTATAGCTCCTAGTTAGTTGACTTCAGCCTGCTAAAAGCAGACTCATTTGGGTGAAAAATCTATCCCCAAAAAATGGGGACGCGAAATTCTATGCGTAACGCGGCCATGTGTCAAGAAATAACCAATTCTGTAATGTTACGTAGTTCAAATAAAATACCTAATAGAAAACTTAGTTAGAGTCACGATATCTATCTGAACCTTATCTAACTTTCCTTTTGAAAAAAAACATGTCAGTATACTTCCTCCATAAGGATTTAATAAATAAGGATTTAATTGTGAGATATATTAAAACATTTACTTGCTTGCTTGCTTGCTTGCTTCATTTTCATCAACCGCCAATACTGTGATAAAAAGTAATCTCTACGGTAAGTTATTACAAACCTCTGATGATACCTTCCAGTATCACTCTGCGAACCAACAGAAAAAAATCCTTATCAGGACAAATAGTGAATTAGAGACTACATTTATTTTCGATGATGGAAGCTTCTTTAAGATTAGCCCTAAAACGTCACAAGTGACTCGCTACAGTAGACTCACAGGACAAACTGAGGTTCTTGCATTCGATAATTCAAGTTTGCAACAATGGACTTTAGCCTCTTCTATACAATCTATTCACGCGAACTTTTTAGAGTTTTCAAGTGCACATCAAACACAGCCTAAGCCACAACCATTATGTGATGACCCTTTTGAAAGTGAGCATTGCGATCGTATACAACCCGCCCCCTCTCACGAAATCTTTGATTCCCCCGAACTCACTTTATTCGACTCTAAGCCACTTTATGGTGCAAGCCAGTGTGGATATGAAAAAGATCAATACGAGATGGAGGGCTATAATGGCTTTGCGACACTAGAACGGTGTTCACGTGTCGCATCAATAGGGACAGCCGTAGCCGCCATTGGCGTCGCAGGTTCTATAGGTGGCCTTGGTGCTCCGCTAGTAGGTACATTACCAGCATATGCCCTAGCTGCAGCTAATTTAGCTGATACTAGATTCCAATGTCAAAGGGCTAGCCGAGCAGCTTATCGTACTTATACTCAGTGCTTAGAGAAGCATGAAAGCAACTCTGATAATGAAGGTTCTGGCACTGTCGGCCCAGGTAGTGCAATCTCATCTTCCATTTGTACGAAAGTAACCCAATATAAGGTTTGCAACAAAAGCGGTGACTGTAATTATTGGACAGAATCTTCCTATACTCCGTGCATGACTAATTAAGGTGAACCTAATATAAAAGGAAAAATATGAAAACTCCTCCATCAAATAGCTTACATGATAAACTTGTCACATTTTTTGAAAAAGTGTTTGGACCCATTATAGCAGTCAATTTTAATAGAGCATTCTCTTTCTTATTTACAGCTATATTGATAATTATATTAACTATTTTACAAGACAATTACATATTAACTATGATTGTTTTATATCTGTTTGGCATGATGATGATATTGGCTAATATGGTTGAGCGATACATCGAGCAGAGATTAGCGCAACTCGATTGCAAATGCCGCACTTCAGATAAAAGCCATAATAAAGACTAGTTACATAGGCGCTGCATACTTCTTTACCCCTCATGCAATCGGCTCACATGTGACACTAAAATTAGTAATCACCTTAACACTCAGTAATTAAAAACAAAAAAGGCTCCCGAAGGAGTAATGCCGTTCACTTAAGGTGAGCGGCATTTTTATTTCTAGCATAACGTTGAGGTCTGGGCTTTACCGTTCGGGGGA